>JAUZSP010000001.1:300000-416856 GCA_030949385.1 Gammaproteobacteria bacterium
ACAAATTAGTCTAAACCTACACTAAAGTACCGTCCTACAACCGACGAAGACCGCTTAGATTCACCCCTTCCGCCGTCGATAAATGTGCGCCTGCCCCTCTTGATACAGATAGGAATCATCAAAACCTTCAGCATCCAGCACCTTTCCGACGATGATCAACGAGGTACGGACAAACTTTTTCGCCCGTACCTTGGCCACAATGTCTTTCAATGTCCCCACCACCCGATCTTGATCCGGCCATGAGGTGCGATAACAGACCGCCACGGGGCAATCCTCGCCGTAATGCGGCAGCAGATCGGCGACGATTTTATGGATCCGCGTCACCCCCAGATGAATCACCAAGGTCGCGCCAGAACGGGCTAACTCCGGCAACCTCTCCCGTTCAGGAAAGGGCGTTTTACCCTCATAACGGGTCATGATCACCGTCTGCGACACCCCCGAAAGAGTTAATTCTTTACCCAACCACGCTGCCGAAGCGGAAGCCGCCGTCACTCCAGGAATAATTTCATACTCAATCTGCAAGGCGTGCAGACGGCGAATCTGCTCACCGATGGCACCGTAAATAGAGGGATCACCGCTGTGCAGACGCGCCACATCTTGCCCCTGCTGGTCGGCCTGCTGCATCAGCACAATCTGCTGATCCAGATTCAGCGGCGCACTGTCCACCACCTGCGCGCCACGCTGGCGCGCAGCCTCTAAATTCTGTTCCGGAATCAGAGAACCGGCAAACAGCACCAAGGGAGCACCATCCACCAACCGCTGCCCTTTGAGGGTCATTAACTCAGGATCACCAGGACCGGCTCCAATAAAATAGATCGTCATAATTTTTTTGCATACCCGCGTTTAGGGAAACACCCTGAAATTGAAGTTTAAGGAAGCTGCTCCCGCAAAAATTCTGGAGCAAAATCAGCCCCGTTACTCCATGACAGAGTATGCCCCTCTAGGGTAAATGACTTAAAAAAGGACACTTCTTTTAATGGCTCAAAAATTTCGCCGTACAACTCAGGCAATAAATCAACTTCACCTTGTGCTCCATCATTGAAAGAGACCCAAATTTTGTAATCGTCGATGTATTTTGCTTTTTCAACGTGAAGAAACATAACAACTACTCCAATGGTTCAATTTTAGACAATGGCTTTCTCTCCATTGCCGATGCCCAATTAGACCTCAACTCATCCTGATGCAGTACATACCAATCGAGAACCGCATTCAATGCTCTTCTTGGAAACTTTCCTGTAACAACCCCCGTTTCAATATCAACAGTAATTTCATACTCTCCATATTCAGCATGGAAATGTGCTGGGTAGTGCTCTCGAATGTACATCCGAATCACGATTCCGAGAAAGCGACTTATTTCTGGCATTTGCCTATCCACACCTTCAATACCATTCCATTTATTCTCAATTCTTGCAACATCATAATTTTTTTGCATACCCGCGTGGTGTGTAGAGCCAGTGCTGCTCACCGTTGACAATGTGGCGCGATTCGCTGTTGCCCACCGACACCAAGGTCAGCATATCCACCTGTTTGCCATCCAACTCAGCCAAGGTGATGATCTGCACCTCTTGCTCAGGGCGCGTCAGTTGCCGCCCCAACAGCACGGGGGTCGTTTCAGGACGATGCTGCAATAAAATATCCCGCGCACGGTTCAACTGCCAATCGCGTTTTTTCGAGACCGGATTGTAAAACGAAACCACAAAATCCCCCAGCGCCGCGCACTCGATGCGCTTTTCAATGGTCTGCCACGGGGTCAGCAAGTCCGACAACGACACCGTACAAAAATCATGACCCAACAGCGCTCCCACCAAACTGGAACCCGCTTGCATCGCCGAAATACCCGGGATCACCTCAATGGCCACCTGCAACCATTCGGGGTGATTCTGTTTACCTTGTAACTGCTGATCCAACAACTCAAACACCAGCGTTGCCATCGCATAAATGCCAATGTCACCACTGGAGATCAGCGCCACAGTTTTGCCCTCGGCAGCCAAATCGAGCGCCAAACGCGCCCGTGCAATCTCCTCCCCCAGCGGCAAATCGTGATGAACTTTACCCGCCGATAGCTCCGCCAACAGCTCTAAATAGAGACCATAAGCGACCCAATCGCTGCTCGCAGCCAAAGCTTGCTCCGCTTTTTGGTCAACAAAGCACGATCCCCAGGACCTGCACTGACTAAAAATAACTGCCCCATCACTTGCTCACTTTTATACATTTAGTTTCACTTATAAACCGAGTTCACTGTGAGATCCCAATCGAACCAACTGCAACCTCCCATCAGAAAAAGAGCGGTAAAGCAAAATCAAATCAGGCTTAACATGGCAATCACGATGATCGCTCCAATCTCCGACCAAGGCATGATCTCGGTATTTTGTCGGCAAGGGCTCTCCACTCATCAACATCGTCACAACCGTAATAAAATCCCGCTCCAAAGTCACTCTATGCCGCCCTTTAGATTCCCGCTTATAATCCCGCTTAAACTGTCCTGTTCGTTCAATCCTTGCCATTTAAATCGTCCAACAAACCCTCCAAACCATCAAATGACGCCACCTCACCCCGACGCGCCTTCTTCATCGCTGCCAGAGTTAACTCATTCGGCACCAGTGGCTCAAAGGGCAAAGCCTTCTCTTTAGCGACACGGGTCAACATTAACCGCAAAGCATCGGAAATCGTCAAACCCATGCTGGCCAGCACCACAGAAGCTTCTTCCTTGATCTTTTCATCAATACGCGCACGCACCACCGCATTCGCAGCCATAGTCTCTTCTCCAATAAAAAACTGTAGCTACATTGTAGCCCAAAAAAATCACTGCGAGGTCGAAAAATACCCCCGTGCAATGGCACAGGTCGCCTGTGAATTTTTCTCTTTCGCCACCACCAGTTCCGCCGCGCCGCCACTGATCTGCTCTGCCGCCCACAACGCCGCCGACTCCGCTACCCCGTAAACCCCCACGGTCTGAAAAACATACTCCGAAGGGCGCTGTAACTGCGTCTCCATCTGCTGCAACTGCGCCACCGACCAGGTGCGAAAGGGCAGAGAACAGCGTTCAGCCAAGGCGATTATGCCCACTTCGTCGGCTTTAATATCCAGACTGTTCACACTCTCAATCTGCTCCATTTTCAGATTCAGGCGCGCCAAACAGCTTTCCAGCAGGCTCTCTAAACTTGAAACAGGGCAGCCACGCTCACACCCCAAACCAACGGCGTAAACAGGGTGCAAATAAGGCGCAGCGGTGGTCAGCACCAACTGAGCACCCAACAGCAACGCCACCTCACGCCCCCACTCATTCGCACCGCCCTCATGCCCCGACAACAGAGGAACAACAAATTGCCCCAACTCATCCAGCACCAGCACCGGCGGATCAGAACGCTTGTCCACCAGCACCGAGGCCAGAGTCCGCACCGCAATCCCTGTGGCACAGATCAAAATCAACCGCTCACCGCGCTGAAATGCGTTTCGCACCTGCTCGCCAAAAGGCTGCGGTTTAAAGGCGCAGCGCACCCCTTCGCCCTGCCCAAGCCCTGCCGCCAGCTTCACAGCCAACACCCGACCGGCCTCGGTCAAAGAGACGATGCGAATCACTTTTTTAGCACCACAAACAGCGAGAAATATGGCCCCGCCTTATCTTCCAGCTCAGCCAAATCACCCACAATACGCTGCTCAGGCCGCCCGATCTGCTCCAGATACAGCCCCTGATCAAACCGGCCACTCTGTTTCAGCAACGCCAAAATTCGAGACCGCGCCTGCCCCGCCTTGAGAATCACCACACTGTCGTGGGTCGCCAACGCCTGCAACAGATCGGCATCGCTGTGGCGACCACTGACCACCACCAAGGACTGCTCCTGCTGAGTCAGAGGCCGTTGCAGCGCCGCCGCCGCCGCGTGCAAAGAGGAGATCCCCGCCACCACCTGACAACAATAACGCCCTTCCAGACGTTCCAGAAGATAATTAAACGAGCCAAAAAAGAGCGGATCACCCTCACAAAGAAACACCACCACCTGCCCCGCATCCAACGCCTTTGCAATCAGCGCAGCCGCCCCATCATAAACAACGTTGGCCGCGTCTCGTTGCCGACTCATGGGCATCACAATCGGCAGACGTTGCTGAGAGCGTTTTGTCTCATCCAGCGCAAAACGAGCAATCTCTTTCGCCTGCGAGTGCCCCGCTTCGTTGCTCAAATAACAGAGAAGATCGGCGTTTTGAATCAGCCGCACCGCTTTTAACGTCAGCAATTCAGGATCACCCGGACCCACCCCCACACCGTAAAAACAGCCCGTCATATTAACCTCAACTCAACTTCAGCCACTTAAACAACGTCACCGGCAACTGTGGCCGATAGAGGCTCTGCCCCGCCAACTCACTGCGCCGACTGACGGCAATCTGCATCGACTCCAGTTCCGCCTCAGGGTTCTTTCGGCCAAACTGCAACAACATCTGCTTACTCTCTTCTGTCACCGCACTGGCGACCAAAAACCCACCCAAGGCCAAACGCGCCCAAGCCGTGTTTAAGATCTCCGCCAACGCCCCACCGCTGCCGCCCACAAACACCTTATCGGGATCAGGCAGATCGGCCAACACCGTCGGTGCCAACCCTGCCACCACCTTCAGATTAGCAACCACTCCAAATTTGTCTCGATTCTCGCGCAAACAGGCCAAACGCTCAGCGTGATGCTCAATGGCAAACAACGCCCCCGCAGGGTTCCAAAACGCCCACTCCACCGCCACCCCACCACACCCAGCACCAATATCCCAACCCACCTCGCCCTGCGCCGGTTGCAGCAGCGACAAAATAGCCAAACGCACCTCCCGCTTGCTCAACAGCCCAGCACCGCTCACTCCATCGGTGACAAAATGACGGTCTTCAATACCAGGAAACTCCGGCAAAAAATCACCCCGACCCTTCACCATAATCAAGCTCAGATGCAAGGGGGCAAACTCAATCTCCTGCGCCAATAACTGCGCCACAGAAAAAGAGCGCAGCCGCTGCTCAGGGTAGCCGATCATCTCACTGACCCAAACAGTGGAATCGCCGAAGCCCGTCGCTTGGCACTGCTGCGCCAAATGCTGCGGCTGGCTCTGAGTGTCGCTCAAAATCATCACCCTCTGCCCCGCGTGCAGGTGGCGGCGCAGATTGGCCAGAGGCCGACCGTGCAAGGAGACCACCTTCACCTCTTGCTGGCTGAGGTACAACTGATGACAAAAGGCCTGAATGCTGGAAATGGCAGGATGAAAGCACAGTTGATCTGGAGCAAAATGACGGCTCAAAAAAGCCCCAATGCCGTAGTGCAGCGGATCACCAGAAGCCAAAACAACCCCCGTTTCGGCCTCATGCTCTTGCAACCAAAGCAACAATTCAGCTAATTTTGGCAAACGCAGTTGTGGTACACCCTCCAACCTCAGCGCAGCCAATTGCCGCTCAGAGCCAATTACCCACGCGGCTTCAGTCAATGCCCCTTGCGCCTCTGTTGAGAGCAGTGGCGGCTGCGCCACACCCAGACCGACAACATGAATCAGCATTTTTTTTGCAGCGGTAGAGAAGCCGGTTGCAAACGCAGCAAGGCATTCACCACCGCCACCGTCGCCGCGCTGCCACCCAGCCGCCCAAGCAAAGTGATGCACTCCACCCCCAAGGCCTCATGCAACTGCCACAGCGCCGCTTTCGACTCCGCCGCACCGACAAAGCCCACTGGCAGGGCGATGATCAAAGCCGGACGCTCCGCCCCCTGTTGCAGCTGCTCCAACAGACGAAACAGCGCCGTGGGGGCGTTGCCGATCAAAACAATGCTGTCCGCCAGTTGAGGCTGCCAGAGAGACAAGGCCGCCATCGTGCGGGTCTCACCACGGGCTTTTGCCCAACTCGCCACCTCGGGGTGATTGAGATAACAGAGCGGCGCACGGTTAATCAGCCGCTTGGTCACCCCTTGTTTAACCATCTCCACATCACAGAGCAGCGGCGCGTCTGCGGCCAGAGCCGCCAGCCCCGCCTCACAGGCCGCCGCACTGAAACGCAGCTCAGCGGCCACCTCGGGCATTCCCATGCTGTGAACCACCCGTTTGGCCACCTCTTTTTGCACTGGATCAAAGCCGCTCAAGTCGGTCAGAGCTTCGATTTGTCGAAAGCTCTCGGCTTCGATTTTGTCTGGGTCGAGCTGGTAGTCAAACATAAGGATCTTTGCTGATTGGGTTGCAAATACCCCCGTAGGGGTGGATTCCATATCCGCCCTTCAAAAGGGAGAGAGGTAAAAAAAGGGCAGAAA
Source organism: Gammaproteobacteria bacterium (assembly GCA_030949385.1). Lineage (NCBI taxonomy): Bacteria > Pseudomonadati > Pseudomonadota > Gammaproteobacteria > Gammaproteobacteria bacterium. Next base: position 306,255 of record JAUZSP010000001.1, read on the forward strand.
TGGATTCTGCCCCTACCCTTCAATCGTGAGAATGGCCGTGATCATGCGAATGAGCATCGGTACCAATGCCCTGCACATGATGATGATGCCCCTGTTGTGGCGTACCGACTTTGTGCTCCGAACCGACAATCTGCACTCGATAATGGCAGAGCTGGCAGTTCATGTTCGGGTTGCCGCTGCTGATCTCGTCCAACTTCTCCACAAAGGTATCAATCACTTTTTCATGGGCGTTCAGATAGGGCGCTTTGACCACCGCAATCTCAGGGTGCGCCGCTGCGTACTCATCCACCGCCGCATAAATGCGTTTGACCAGTCTCCCTGTGAAGAGAAAATAAGGGAAAACAATCACCCGCTTAAAGCCCAAACCGTGCGCCCGTTGCAAACACTCCGGTACCAAGGGCGAAGTCACACCGCTGTAGCCGGTCACCGCCCAGCCAAACCCCATACCCTCTTCCAGAAAACGGCTGATTTTGCTGATGTTCGAATTGGCATCGGCATCGGACGCGCCACGTCCAATCACCACCAGCAAGGTCTCTTTGCGGTCGTAACCCTCACCGAACGACTGTTCTGCTTCCAGAATACGCGCTTCGGCGGCCTGCAACATCTTGGCATTAACCCCCAGCTCTGCGCCGTATTCGATCTTGACCCCAAATTGCTGTTGCAGTGCGTTCAACTCGCTGGGAATGTCATTTTTAGCGTGTGCGCCCACCATCAACATCCCTGGTACGGCGTGAATTTTCGTCACCCCTTGATCCACCAGCTTTTTCACCGCATCGGCAATGATGGGGCGTTCAAACTCCAGAAAGCCCGTCTCCACCAAACGATCAGGAAAGCGTTTCTGAAACTGCTCCGCCAACTGATAAAATTCCTGCACCGCGTCCACATCCCGAGACCCATGCCCCACAAACAGCACCGCTGCTTCACTTCCACTCACTTTTCCACGCTCCTTAAACTGAAAAACGCGGCACACAGACGGCGAACAACGTTTCAATGGATTCAAATTCATCCACCTGCGCCACTGGGCGAGGTCGATTTAAAAAACAAACGGGAATAGACAACACTCTGGCGGCCTCTAATTTAGCTGCGGTGGCTTCTCCTCCGCTCTGCTTCGAGACCAATACCTCAATGCGATGCTTTCGTAGCAAAGCCAATTCCGACGACAGATCAAAAGGACCAATGGCCTTTAAGTTCTGTACATTGGCCAATGAGGCATGATCCACCACTGCTCGACGCAGCAACAGCAAATCCGCCCCTGAAAGCATTGCCAAACGCGCTTTCGCCACCGCGCCCAAGGTAAACAAAATCCGTCGATAGCCTTGCAACGCAGTAAACAGCTCATCAAGACGATCATAACCGCGCCAATCGTCTTGCTCACTGGGTTGCCACTCAGGACGCTGAAAACGCAGATAAGGCAGCCCCAATTGCAACGCCGCCTGTTGCGCCGTAGCACTGATCTTCAGCGCATAGGGGTGAGTGGCATCCACCACGGCGCGAATCTTATGTGACTTGAGGTAACGTTGTAAACCACCAAACTGAGTAAAACCGCCTGTGATTACTGAAACCCTTAAAATTGGCTGTCGTACCAAACCCGCTACGCTGTAGATCAGCTTTAGGCCTGCGTCTGAAAAACGCTCCGCCAATATCCGTCCTTCAGAAGTACCTCCCAGCAGCAAAATCATCGGCGCGGCCTGTTGATCACTTCTCGCGCCGTTTCAAACAGCCGTCTCGATCTTTGCAAACCCCATAAAGAATCATGCTGTGATCGCGAATATCGAAACCCAACTCCTCAGTAATTCGCTTTTGTCGCTCCTCAATCACCTCATCGACAAACTCTTCCACTTTGCCGCAATCAATACAGACAATGTGGTCATGGTGAACACCGCAGTCTAATTCAAACACCGCCTGCCCACCTTCAAAGTGATGCCGTGTCACCAAACCGGCGGTCTCGAATTGAGTCAAGACACGATAAATGGTAGCCAAACCAATCTCGTTGTTGCTGACCATTAAAATACGGTAAATGTCCTCTGCGCTCAGATGCTCTTTACGGTGCGTTTCCAAAATTTCCAAAATTTTCATGCGCGGCAAGGTGACTTTTAAACCTGCCTTTTTTAGATCTTGAGATTCCAAAATTCCTCCTACGGGTGACTCAGTCTAGGATTGTGCGGTATTATTGCTGCCCGAACCCTCTCATCATAAAGGTTAACCGTGATCCAACGCCACTCCCTGATTTTTATCTTGTTACTCACTCTTGGCGGTTGTTCTCTGGCACACAAGCTGGATATCCAACAAGGCAACATCATCAACGGCGAGCAGATCGAACAGCTCAAAGTCGGCATGAGCACGTCACAAGTGACCTTTTTAGTCGGCACTCCGACTCTAAATCGTGGCTTTCACCCCAACCGTTGGAACTACCTCTACTACGTTGAAAAAAGTGGCACCGACCCAACACCTGAACGGCTGACCCTCTACTTTGAGCAAGACAAACTGGTTAAAATAGACAATCACTACCAACGCACACTCTGAGCAAGCAGCTAAGCCTCTTTCTCATTGATCGCACCACCGCCTTTTTTCATCGCCTTGCCCTCAGCGGCGCGTTTTTTACGCACCGCTTTCGGATCGGCAATCAATGGCCGGTAAATCTCAATGCGATCCCCCGCCTTGGGCATCGCATCCCGTTTGCATAACTTACCAAAAACACCCACCTTGGCTTTTTCTGCATCAATCTCAGGAAAACGCTCAAAAATGCCACTGGCCTGCAAAATTTGCTCAACAGTAGAGCCTTTTTCGATCTCAAATTGCAAAATAATCTGCTCATCGGGCAGCGCGTAAGCCACCTCAACTTTAATCACAGCGCCACCTCACCGTAGACCTGCTTGGCTCGACTGCAAAACGCATCCACTAGGGAACCGGCAATCTGGCTAAAAATAGGCCCCACCAACATCGACATCATGCGACTGGAAAACTCAAACTCCATCTCCATGGAGATCTTACAGCCCAAGGATTCAATCTCGTCAAACTGCCAACAGCCGTGCAGACGTTTAAACGGCCCTTCCACCAGCTTCATCTCAATCTCTCGATCCTTCGAAAGGCGATTACGGGTCGTAAACGCCTTCTTCAACTGGCCTTTAGAAAGCTCAACGGTGGCCTCGATTTCAGACTCACTGCGCTGCAAAATACGGCTGCCCGAACACCAAGGCAAAAACTCAGGATAGGCTTCAATGTCATTCACCAAAGCGTACATCTGCGCAGCACTGAAAGGCACCAGCGCAGAACGGTTAATCGTTGTCATAACAGACCTTTAAAGAAAACCAATGGAATTTAAAAACACCAACAGCACCGCCACGGGCGTAACCAAACGAGTCACCCAATACCAGAGTGAAAAACCAAACACGTTCATAGCCAGCTCTTGACGACTGGACTCTTTTTTCATCACCCAGACGGCAAAAATGGCGATCATTAGACCACCCAGAGGCAACATGATATTGGAGGTAACAAAATCCAACAGATCAAAAATCGTTTTATCAAACAGGGTAACGTCAGACCAAATATTGAAAGAGAACACCGTCGCCAACCCCACCAGCCACGTGGCCAGACCACAGATCAACGCCGCTGTCAGGCGTTTCATGCCACGATTTTCCACTAAATAAGCCACCGCCGGTTCAATCAAAGAGATGGCCGAACTCCAAGCCGCAAACACCAGCAAAACAAAAAACAACGTACCAAACACCAAACCACCACTCATCTGCCCAAAAGCAATCGGCAGCGTTTGGAAAATCAACCCCGGTCCCGCACCTGGTTCCAAACCATTGGCAAACACCAGTGGGAAAATCACCATACCGGCCAACAGCGCCACCACCGTATCCGCCAGCGCCACCAACACACTGGTTTTGGCAATGGAGATGCCCTTTGGCAGATAGGAGCCATACACCATGATCGCCCCCATGCCCAAGCTAAGAGTAAAAAAGGCGTGCCCCATAGCGACCAAAATCGAAGTGGAATTAATTTTACTGAAATCAGCATCAAACAAAAATGCCAAACCTTGCATAAAATAACCGCTGCTGATGGCGTAACCCAACATCACCAACAACAACAATCCCAATCCGGGCATCAGATAACGCACCGCCACTTCCAACCCGCCGCGAACCCCACGCGCCACCACCACGATGGTCATCAGCATAAAGAGGCTATGCCACAGAATCAGACGCTGTGGATCAGCGATCAGGTTCGAAAACAGCGCACCAATGCCCTCAGCACTGGCACCGACAAACGCCCCCTCCAGACTCATGGAGACATAAGAGAGCGCCCAACCGGCAATTACACTGTAATAAGAGAGGATCAGAAAACCGGCCAACACCCCCATCCAACCGAGCGCCTTCCAAAAACGGTGCGCGCCTTCCTCTTTGGCCAAACTCATCATCGTATTGATCGGGCTTTGCCGCCCACGCCGCCCCAACATCACCTCTGCCATCATGATCGGAATACCCACCAAAGCAATGCAGAGCAAATAGACCAGAACAAACGCGCCACCGCCGTTTTCACCCGTAATGTAAGGAAACTTCCAGATGTTCCCCAACCCCACCGCCGAGCCGGTCGCCGCCAAAATAAAGGCCAATCGACCCGACCACTGACCGTGAATAGAGCTGCGCTGTTGTTCCATTGCCAAACTCCGTAAAAATCAAAGCATCCATTGTGAGCAAAATCGCTCAGGGTCTCAACCTCTAAGCGACCCTACAACAACAAATTAACCCCCAAACGAAGGCCATCTGATCATAAAAACAACAATCTGACTAAGTTAAGGAAAACCCACCAAATTAGCACTTTATGTCCGTCTTAACTCACTGTACTATCCAGACGCAGTAGATTTGATCAATACATTTAAGGAATAAGGCGTGAATAGAGAAGAAGCCCTCTCCGTACTCGGTATCAATACGGGAGCCAGTCTACAGACGGCGGAAAAAGCCTATCAAATCAAATGGGATGCGCTCAAAAATGAGCAATCTAAAGCCAAGTCTGCTCGCGCTGGCAAAGCCTGTCTGCAACAAATGCAACGTCTGGACACCGCTCTGGCCGCCCTACGTAACAATCCAAACGTAAACTCACAAGAAGACGACAACGACAAAACCATTATCGCGCCGAAAGCACAGAAAAACGTCAAAAAAACCCCAAAAATTAAGCCAGAAACAGCGATAAAAGTCGAACATGACGACGATGACCTTGATTTTGAACTGAATGAAACCATCATGGTTAAGGCCTCTGATGCAGAAAAAATCGGCAAAAAATCAGCCATTCCCAGCCTAGAAGAGATCAGAGCAGAAACAGAAGTAGACGACGAAAACAAAACCTTTATGGTTAAAAGTGACCGCGACCAAGAGTTGATGGAAAGCTTGGAAGAAGCGCTGCTCGACAAAGAAAAACATCAATTTTTCGATCAAGATGACAACAAAACCTACGTTGCCGCCAGCTCAAAAACAACAACTCAAAAACCCACTGCGACAACAGCAACAACAAGTGCCGCAAAAACAGGTCACAAACAAGGCCTAAAAGATCTACCACAAAACCCAACCCCTGATATTGACATCGACAAAACCATGCTTGGCGGTGTTGCCGCGACAGGTGGCAAAAACGAAGTTTTGCAAATAGGCCAAAGTTTGGTTCACGGTCGTTACACCATCACCGCTTTTATTGATAAAGGCGGCATGGGTGAGGTTTATCAAGCCAAAGACAGCGTGCGGGATGAAGAAGTCGCGCTTAAAGTGCTGCTGCCGGGCCTAGACGACGATGCCAAAGAACGTTTTTTCAATGAAGCCCTGCTCTCTAGCCAGTTAAGCCATCAAAACATTGTCAATGTCTACGACGTGCAACAAGACGGTGATCTGCTCTTTATGTGCATGGAGCTGCTCAAAGGCGAAAATTTACGCAGCCTAATGCGCAAAAAACAGCGTGAAAAAAGCAAATTCAGCGAAGAAGAGGTGTTAAAGCTGATCTCGCCTCTCTGTGATGCCCTGCAATACGCACATAAAAACATCATTCACCGCGACATCAAACCAGAAAACATCTGGCTGGGCAGTGATGGCGATGTCAAATTAATGGATTTTGGCATTGCCCGTACCTTTTCGGATCAACAGTGTGTTTTAACCCGCACCGTCACCGGCTCCGTTCGTTACATGGCTCCAGAACAACTCGACGGGGTCAATGACAGTGAAATTCGAGAAATTGACAGCCGCGTTGACCAGTACGCCGTCGCCGTCATCGTCTATGAAATGCTCACCAATGAAGTGCCTGCCGGACGCATTAAGGCGCTACATGATCTAAATCCCAACCTCAACAAAAATTTTACCCGCGTCATCGACAAAGGTCTGGAAGGTCGCCCAAACGACCGTTACAACACCATTGATGAGTTTAAAAATGCTCTGATTCACTCTCTGCAACGTTTTCAGATCAAAATACCTACAAAGCTCTCCAAAGAGATCATCGGACTGATCGCTGGGGTGGCAATCGTTGGCATTTCACTGCTCTTTGTCGGTGGCAGTGACGAAAATGAACAGCAAAGCCAAGAATCAAGCTCCGGTAATGACGTGGCACAGGTTCAATCCCCACTGGGACGCTTACACCAGCAAGCCGAAGTCTTAAAAAAGCAGCGCTGGCAGATGGAAAGTGAAATTCAGCAGAGCGAAGGCAACGTCAACAAGCTGCAAAGAGAGCTGAAAGACGCCAACAGCACACGCGCCAAACGACAGCTTAAAACCCAAATCCGTACCGCTGAAGAGAAACTAAACAAACAACAGTCCTTACAAAGCTTGGTGGAAACCCACATCTACAACCAACCCGCCTACCAAACCCTTACCCCACGTTTGGTTGAGCTGGACAAAATAAACACCAGCGGTAAGGACAGCGAAACCAGCAAAGCAGCCATCGAAACCCTTTTCACTGACATTGATTCATTGAGCAAGAAGATGTCGTCGGCCAGTAACTTGCTCTTTTTGGAATCTCGCATCAGCCAACAACGTCTTAATTGGAAACGAGAGTTAAAAAAACGCAAACTGCAAAATAAGCAGTGGGCAAAAGAAAATGAAAGCCTGCATCAGGCCGCCAACAACAACACACAATCCGGTGATTTTAAAGTTGCCGAAAACATCTACACCACTCTGTTAGAAAACTATCAAAACACCACAAACGAGCTGATGAACCTGCGCGACAGCAGAGAAGAGATGCGTCAAGCTCGGCGTAAATGGCTGCGTTTGAAAAAAATCTTCGGTCTCAAAGAGCCAAGAGACATCAAAAGAGCCAAGAAAAATTTGGATGAAATCCCGCCTCTGCTCGATCAAGGCAGCCTAGAGCTTGCTGTAGCCAAATACCAAACGGCCACCACACTCTATGTAAAAGGCCGTAAAAGCGATTACGTCAAGCGCCAAATTCGCTCTGAAAATAACCGAAAAAACAGCAACCGCTCAGCCAACAGTAAAAAAGGCCAACAAAAAAGTGAGCGTCAACTCTATCTAGACGAGGTCACCCCCAGCATGGTAAAAATCCCAGCCGGTCGTTTTCAGATGGGTGATCAAGCAGGCAAAGGCGACCGAGATGAAAAACCTCTGCACACAGTGCGCATCAAACGCAGCTTCCGCATGAGCAAATACGAAGTCACGTTTGAGCAGTACGACCAGTTTGCCAAAGCCACCAAACGCTCTTTACCCAATGATGAAGGCTGGGGTCGGGGTGAACGTCCTGTGATCAACGTCAATTGGGACGACGCTAACGCCTTCGTAAAATGGCTCAACAAAGAACACCGGATCAAACGCGGCGGTTATCGTCTGCCCTCCGAAGCCGAATGGGAATATGCCGCTCGCGCAGGCAGTAAAAACCTGTTTAACAGCGGGGATTGCCTCTCAGCAGAGGACGCCAATTTCAACGGCAACAGCGGCTGGGACGACTGCCCCAGCAGCGGCATCTATCGGCAAAAAACCCTCAGCGTCGGTCAATTCAGCCCAAATAAATTCGGCCTCTACGACATGCACGGCAACGTCTGGGAATGGGTGCAAGATTGCTCCCACAGCTCCTACAAAGGCGCTCCAAAATCAGGCCAAGCATGGACACAAGGCAACTGCGGCATCCGTTTCTCACGGGGAGGCTCTTGGAGCGACAACCTCAAAGATCTGCGCTCCGCCAGTCGTGATTGGCATCGCACCAATTACACCTCTTTCGGTCAAGGTTTCCGCATCGCCCGTTAGTTGAGGTTTTATGGCTGCAACGCCGCACATCGTTGTGACCCTAACCGCCCACGGTTACGGTCACGTCGCTCAAACCGCCCCCATTCTCAACGCCCTCCAGCAACACCTGCCCAACCTGCGCATCACTCTTTTCAGTGACATCGAAACAGACTACTTAAAACGCCGCATCCACGCCCCATTCCAGCAGCATAAAATCGCTCTGGATGTGGGTTTGCTGATGGATGATCAAATCAAACCTCGCCTTGCCGAGAGCCATCATGCTTACCAATACTTTCACCGGCAGTGGCAAAATAAAGTCAACCAACTCAGCGATCATTTTAAAACCCTCAAACCCGACCTGCTGCTCAGCAACGTCGCTTACCTGCCCATCGTCGCCGCGAAACAACTCAATATCCCCAGCATTGCCCTCTGCTCTCTAAACTGGGCTGATATTTATCAGCACTGCTGCGCCCATTTTTCTAACGCGGATCAGATCCACCAGCAGATTGTGCAGGCTTACCAACAGAGCACCCATTTTTTAAAACCCAAACCCAGTATGCCGATGGACTGCATAACCCACAGCCAGTACATCAGCCCCATCACCAATTTGGGTAAACATCGCCGCATCGAAATCAATCAACACCTCAACATTAGCCCTCAAAAAAAACTGATCGTGGTCGGTTTGGGTGGCATCAACAGCCGCTTTTATTTACAACCGTGGCCAAAAAATCCAGATTATCACTGGCTGGTTCCCGAAAACTGGCTCAACCCTCAGGCGAATATGAGCAGCGTTGAATCCTGCCCTTTTAGCTTTATCGACCTGCTCGCTTCAGCGGATCTGCTGATCAGCAAACCCGGTTACGGCAGTTTTAGCGAAGCCGCGTGTAACGCACGTTCCTTGCCTTTATTTAGAGCGTGACGAATGGCCGGAATCAATTTATCTGGAACGCTGGTTAAAACAATACGGTGTGGCTGAAAAAATGAGTTACGCCGAGTTCACACTGGGGACATTTGAGCAAAAAATAACAGACCTACTGAAGAAACAACCGCCACCCACACCGCAGGCCAACGGTGTTCAAGAGGCGCTTGCTATCCTTCTGCCTTACCTTGATGAATAGAGCAAAAAAAGCTAACCCTCTTTTATCCCCGCTAAATTTTGATTGCTGACCAAATAGACCAAAAATTTAAAAAACTCCGTCACATAATTGCGCAGCCCCGCTTCGGTACTCCACCAATTTTGAGGGTTATAAACGTCGTTTGAAGCCGCCGCCATCTCCACCGTCAAGGTCACGCCCTGCTGACGCAAGACCTTTTCAAACGCAAACAGAGCACGCCTCGTATGAAAATCACTGGTAACAATAATAATGCGCTGCAAATCGTGCTGTTTGGCGTACGCGGCCAGATCGTAAGCCTCATCGAAGGTTGAGGTCACACCGTCATTTAAGGTCGGCAAAAATTCCGCTGGCACCTTTTCATAACGTAAAATGGCGCGCATCAATTCAGGCTCACTTTTAACAATGTGGGCATAACGGCTGTTTTGGCGTTTCTCTTGGGTTAATAAAACACGAGGTGCATAGCCCTGCCGATAAAGCTCAATTGCTTTTGGTGGCCGAGTTTCTACGCCACCAGCCAAAATCAAAATGGCATCCGCGCCTTTAGTGGCGTTATCAATGATGAACCATTCAGCGTACGCCACTAAAATGGGCTTATGAAACAGATAAAGCGGCGTTAACAACAGCACTAAAATCAGCATCCTTTTTATCCAACGCACACCCCAAACCCCTTATATTTGAAACAAAAAAATAAACAACGTCATGCAAAACAACCATAATAAAGTAGCCCGATTAAACAGCACTACCACCGCCAGAATATCCTCACGCCTTGGCTCACGCCCACAGCCCAAAATAGGTTTGTCCTGCCACTGACCGTGATAATAACCACCACCGCCCAACAGCACACCCAAACTGCCCGCTCCACTGCTCATCACCACCCCGCCATTGGGGCTGTCACACAACGCCGCTTGAGTTTTCCAACAGCGTAACCCCCAGCGAGTACGCCCCAACAAAGCGTAACTCAAAGCCGTCAATCGGGCGCTGGGATAATTGAGCACATCATCCAAACGTGCCGCCGCCCAACCGAAATGCAGCAGACGCGGGGTACGATAACCCCACATGGCATCCAAGGTATTGGCCAAACGAAACAACACCACCCCAGGCGCACCGGCCACCAGATAGCAAAACAGTACCCCAAACAGCGCATCGTTGCCGTTCTCCAGCACAGACTCAAGGGTTGCTTTCACCACCTGTCCCTCCGACAACGAATCGGTCTGCCTCGACACCATCCAGCTCACTTTTTCACGCCCCGCCTGCACGCCCGAACACTCCAGAGCACTTTTCACCGCCAAAGCGTGTTCCACCAAGGAACGTCGCCCAACGGCCAAATAAAGCAGGCAAACCTCAATCAACCCGCCATAAAGAGTATCGGGCAAAAACAACAGCAACAGCGGCAACGGTAAAACCAATAACGACCAAGCCAACACACCCAAGCTTCGCTGAGCGTATTTTGCCTCCTGACGGTTTAACAGCGCCTCGGTTCTCTCCGCCAGCAAACCAAATCCCACCAGCGGATGCCAGCGGCGTGGCTCACCCAAGAGCAGATCCAAACAGAGCGCCATCAACGGCACGGAGAGCAAAAAAAAATCAAACATCGACATCATGGAAAAACAGAGACCGTTAGAAAAAACAGTCAAAGGAAACTAACACAAGCAAAGAAGCCAGAACAAGCCTCTGGGTTCAAACAAACACACATTACTCGCCACTCAATTGACGCAAACGCTCTCCAATGGCAAGCAGTGGCTGTAACTCATCCACAAAGCCGCGTTTGTACGCCTCCCCTGGCATCCCCCAAACCACACTCGACTTTTCATCCTGCGCCAAGGTGTGCGCGCCCACCTCTTTCATCTCGCCCATGCCCGTTGCACCATCGGCTCCCATGCCCGTCAACATCACCGCAATGGCGTTGCTCCCCGCATTTTTCGCCAGTGAACGAAACATCACATCCACAGAGGGACGATGACGATTCACCTCCGGCGCATCACTCAACGCACACACATAACGCGCACCGTTTCTGCGAACCAACAGATGGGCATCCCCTGGAGCGATGTAAACATGGCCTGATAAAATCTGCTGCCCATCAACGGCCTGCATCACAGAAAGATCGGTAATGCCATTAACGCGCTCAGCAAACGGAGCACTAAACGCCGCAGGAATGTGCTGAGAAATAACAATACCTGGCATGTCCGGTGACAGATTACGCAAAACATCTTTGATCGCCTCCGTACCGCCCGTTGAAGAACCTATGCCGATAATTCGATCCGTGGTACGAAAATGACTCATTTTTTTATTATTTTTCAAAACTCGATTTTCAACGTCCTTTTTTGAAATAGGCGGCGCTCTTTCCAAAGGTTTTACACTGGCGCTTGCCGCTGCTCTAACCTTGGCCACAATCTCCTCAGAATAATGAGGCAACATCTGCGCAACATCCAATTTTGGTTTGGCAATAAAATCAACTGCACCCAACTCCAATGCACGCAAGGTAATGTCCGCGCCCTGTTCAGTCAGAGTTGACACCATCACCACCGGCATTGGCCTCAACCGCATTAAATTACCCAAAAATGTCACCCCATCCATACGCGGCATCTCAATATCCAGCGTCAACACATCGGGGTTCAGCTGCTTAATTTTATCTCGTGCCACATACGGGTCAGATGCTGTTGCAATCACATTAATATCATCCGCAGATGAAAGAATGGCACTCAACAGTTGCCGAATCAAAGCAGAATCATCTACCACCAATACATCTATCATAAAAAAAATCCTGTTAAAAAAGCTCCACAGTGCCTTCAAACGGCTCATCTACAATCGTATCTTGGTAATTTCTGTCTCTTTGTAATACCGTATTATTGTGTAAATTTTTCAGCCGTTTTACTCTGGCACGACCTGTCTTAGGGTAAAAGATCACTTTTCTGGCTTGCCCCCCCCCCACATCTTCGGCCAGTAAAGTGAGCTCCTCATTGTTAATGTAATCTTCCACAAACTTAATGTTTTTTTTCCCAACATCAGACATAGAGCTGATGATTTTTCCCCCCCCAAATATTTTTACTGATAGTCGCCCTCTGCGACCGCCGTGCTTCAAAATACTGTTAATCATCTGCTCCATAGCGTGGTTTCCATAACGGGTCGCCGTACTAACCAAGTCACTGCCACCCCAGCCTCCACTCTCATTGGAGGGCAGCATAAAATGATTCATACCGCCAATGCCCCGCCCTTGATCCCAAATACAGGCTGAAATACAAGAACCCAACACCGTAGTAATGATCTCATCAGTAGAGGTGACGTAATATTCACCAGGCAATATTTTTGCGGCCATGCTGCTGTTGGTTTTATCCCAGTATCGATTGATTGCCTCAAAACCGACCAACGCCCGTTTCTTTTCAGGTTTTGGCACAAAAACCACTACTTTATTTTCCTATAAATCGTTTTTCCTATCAATTCAAAACGATCAGTAATGTTAAAAAGAGATTCAGAATGGCCAATAAAAAGGTAGCCACCTACTTTCAAAACATCCGCGTATTTATCAACCAAACGCTTCTTGAATTTTTTATCAAAATAGATGATCACATTACGACAAAAAATAACGTCTTTTTTCTCAGCAACAGACCAATTACCCACCAAGTTCAATTCATGAAAATCAATCATGCTACGCACGATGCTCTTAACACGTACTCTGTCCGCATTATTGCCCATCCCACGCTGAAACCACGTACGCAGACACTGTTTCGACATGCCATTCAGATGATCATAGACATAAACCCCTGACTCTGCCGTTGCCAGCACATTAGAATCGACATCTGTCGCATCAATGCGCACACTCCAATTCAAATTATCTCTCAAAGCATCCAATAAAGTGATGGCCAAAGAGTAAGGTTCTTCGCCAGTCGAGCAACCAGATGACCAAACAGACATCTCTTTATCTGCTCTATTTTTAACCAACAATTCTGGGATCACAGTCTCTTTTAAATAATCAAAATGGTGCTGTTCCCTAAAAAAGGAGGTCAAATTGGTGGTCACAGAATTAATCAGCTCCGTCAACTCACCTTTAGCACCACCCTGCTCTATAAAATCACAATATTCATCAAAATTGGATAAACCAAGCCATCGAACTCGACGTGAAAGTCGAGAATAAAACATATCAAACTTATCATCGGAAACCACAATGCCGGTTTTTTCATTGGAAATTTTACGCAAAAAATCAAAATTTTTTCGACTAAAGGAAAACTCACGATTCTGCATAATCACCTCAAAAAACTACAAAGAGAATATTTTTTTCAGACCCAAGCAGCTTAAAGAAGACTTCAACACCTCTGAAATATCAGAAAAATCCAACACCACACCATTTTTTTCAGCATCCTTATAAATCAAATACAACAGTTGACAGCCCGCGCCATCAATTCGACTCACATTCACTCCAGAAACCTTGATGTGATCCGCAGATTTCAATATCTCTTTGAACGATTTAAACACCGCAGCACTCTCCTGAATGCTCAAACACTCCTGTAGATCAAGTACCGTTTCACCTTGTCCACTCATACCGTATCTCCCTGCATATTAACCCCAAGCCCCATCTCTTCTGGGTTTAAAAATTTATCAATATCCAATAAAACGATCATTTTTCCGTTATGAATCACCATTCCCGACATATAACAGACATTAATATGCAAACCCAAATTGGGTGCTGATTGAATCTTTTTTTGTGCCACCTCCAATACATCTGAAACACTGTCAACCACCACCCCAATCACAGATGATCTGCCTTGTGATTCAACCGAAAGAATAACCGTCACCGTGGTTGGTGTGTAGTCAATACGTTCCATGAAAAAGCGCGCTCGCAAATCAACCACCGCTACAATCTGACCACGAAGATCCATCACACCTTTGACATACTCGGGTGTATTGGGCAAAGGGCGCACCAAACCCCAGCCTTTAATCTCCATAACACGCAAAATATCAATGGCATAATCTTCCCCACCTAAGGTAAAGGTCAAATACTGTCCAGGCTCCCCCGACTCACCTAAAGTAGCATCATTCAGGTTCAGGCCCGCTATATTCTGTTCTGCGCTTTGCATATTCATCGCCTTCTATTGAATAACCCAACTACGTTTAAGCGTACTCAACAAACCTTAAATTCAAGCCCATATTCGATGAGTTAAAAATCCTCCCACTCATCACTCTCTGCTGTATTTGTAACGACTTGGCGACCGGTTTGAGATGATGTCCGCCCCTCTGTACGAGCACTTAACGGCTTGTTTTGCGCAAACTCCAGCGCTGCGCCACCTGTTCTACTGCTTCCTGAACGCATTCTTTGCGAGCGTTCACCCACTTTAAAAAATTGAATCATCTGCTCCATCTGTTTGGCTTTTTCCGTCAACGACGCTGCTGCCGCTGAAGTCTGCTCAGCCAAGGCTGCATTCTGCTGAGTCACTTCATCCATATTGGTCACGGCTCGATTCACTTGCTCAATGCCTGAACTCTGCTGCTGACTGGCAGCGGCAATCTCAGAAATAATGTCACCGACTTTTTTCACACTGTGAACAATTTCATTCAGCGTTTCGCCAGACTCACTCACCAAGGTCGCGCCAACATTGACCTTTTCGGCACTGTCTTGAATCAGCAACTTAATCTCTTTCGCTGCCGTTGCACTGCGACCGGCTAAATTCCGCACCTCCGTTGCCACCACCGCAAAACCGCGACCCTGCTCACCGGCTCGGGCTGCTTCCACCGAAGCATTCAGTGCCAACAAATTGGTTTGAAACGCAATCTCATCAATCACACCGATGATTTCCGAAATTTTATTACTGGAGGTATTGATCGCATCCATTGCCTGCACCGCCCGACTAACCACTTCACCACCGTGTTCTGCCGTTTGCCGCGCACCGGTTGCCAATTGATTCGCCTGCTGTGAATTGTCCGCATTGTTGCGTACCGTACTGGTCAACTCCTCCATGCTAGAGGCGGTCTGCTGCAAGCTGGAAGCCTGCTGCTCGGTACGAGCAGACAAATTATTATTGCCGGTAGAAATTTCCAACGCAGAGGTATTAATCATGTCTGAAGACTCGCGCAATTTACTCACCACCTCTTCAAAATTAACCATACTGCTGTTGATGCTGCGTTTCACCTGATCAAAAACACCCTCATAATCACGCTCAATGGTTTTGGTTAAATCACCCTCAGACATGCTTTGCATTGCTTGTGAAATATCAGCAAACGCTTGCTCTAAACCCTGCATCAAACTGTTCACCCCCTCTGATAGGTTCAATAGGAACCCCTCTTTGCCCTGCAACGCCAAACGCTGACCGAGATCCCCAGAACGTGCCGCCACAATCAGAGACGTTACTTCATCTTCCGTTTTTATTTCAGCGGTACGATCCATCCACTCCACCGATGTCCCCAAACGGCTGCCATCATCATCAATAATCGGATTGGCCACAATTTGCAACGAACGCCCGCCCAATTTAATCTCCGTCACATACGTTTCTTTTAAAGCCGCCAACAGATCTTCTTGATGTTTTGGGTGTTTATGAAACAGATCAATGCTCGCGCCTTTTAACTGTGCTGAATTAAAATCAGGCAAATCTTTACGAATGTCCGTTTCAGCTTGATTAAACAAACGCTCCACCTGCTTATTCATATAGATAATATTGCGCTGATTGTCCGCAATCATCACACTGCCACTCATATTATCCAATGCAGTTTTAAGCCTTTGCCCTTCATCGGCTTTTTCAACCACTTCATGCATGCCGTAAGAGAGGCGGGATTGAGTAATTAACAGCGACTTCATTAATTGCCCTATTTTAGAGCTGGAGGTCTTAATATAATTGTCATAATTTCCTTCAGACAGCTTAGCAAGAATAGATGTTGCTTTTGCAAGACCTGCGTACAAACGGTGGCAGACAACATATGAAAGACCCGCAGCCAACAACCCCATCGTGCCAAACAGCACAGCCAGTGAATTTGCATTCTCCATAACCACGTGCAATAAAGCTTCATCTGCCATGACTAAGAAGCCAAACAGGAAAAATCCAGCCAAAACCACATTGATCATCAACAGTTGATTAAACATTGAAACTGAAGAAATTTTCTCCAATACCGCTGACAAACCTTTTTTTCTGATATGCGCATTACCCAAACTGACCTCAGCATAAAGAGCCTCCGCCGCAGCCACTTGAGCAACAGAGGGTTTGCTGCGTACCGACATGTACTCCACCACCTGCCCCTGTTTGAACACCGGTGACACCGTCGCTTTGACCCAGTAAAAATCACCGTTCTTACAACGATTTTTAATAAAACCAACCCACGGATCACCCTGCTTTAAGGTTTGCCATAGGTCATCAAATGCCTCTTCTAGCATATCAGGGTGACGCACCATATTGTGGTTTTTACCTATCAATTCCTCTTCATTAAAGCCGCTGATCTCAATAAAAGCGCGATTGGCGTAAGTAATTGCGCCCTTAAGATTGGTGCGAGAGACTAAAATCGCACCTTCTTTCATCAGCACTTCGTTGTTTGTTGTCGGTTGATTTATTTTCACAAGACCACTCCTAAAATTTCACTATAAACAAATCTAAAAAATTACTGTTCACTGACTGCCGGACTGTTTGACAGACAGAGTAATTTATCAACATCCAATATCATGGTCATTCTGTTGTCAGACTCAATCAAACCCGAGATAAAATCCGTTGAAATGCCATTGCCAAACTTGGGTACGCCCTGAAACTGCTCTCGTTTAACCGTAATCACATCAGAAACCTCATCCACAATTACACCCATAATCTGCCCGCTACCACTGCCCACAGAGCGCAACACAACCACCACACTCTCTTTGCTGTACTCATTTAGACCCATGCCCAAACGATGACGCAAATCCAAAATAGGCACAATGGAACCGCGCAAATTCAACACGCCTTTAACGTACTCCGCTGCATTGGGAATACGAGTGGACTCCTCCCAACCACGAATCTCTTGCACCCGTAAAATATCCACACCATAGCCTTCGTCGCCCAAGCGAAAACTCAGATATTCATCGCCTTGGGACTCCACCGAAATTTCCAACTCTCTGCTGTTCACATTTGATTACCCACTGTTATTGCCGCCCTCAACCAGAACCACCATTCACGCCGAGACCCTGTTTTCAAAACCCGCTTTGTCCGCCAAGCGCATCACGCCCGGAATATCCAAAATCAGCGCCACCGAACCGTCACCTAAAATCGTAGCTCCCGAAATTCCATTGACCCGTTGGTAATTTTCTTCCAAAGATTTAATCACCACCTGTTGCT
Organism: Gammaproteobacteria bacterium; assembly: GCA_030949385.1. Lineage (NCBI taxonomy): Bacteria > Pseudomonadati > Pseudomonadota > Gammaproteobacteria > Gammaproteobacteria bacterium. The sequence continues at coordinate 323,850 of JAUZSP010000001.1, forward strand.
GTCCCAATAAATCATCCACAAACAGACCACAGCGGTGCGACTCACCCTCCACAATCACCAACAGCCCCTCTTGCACTGTTTTAGACGTACTGTTTTTAATTCCAAACACCTCATGCAAACGCACAATGGGCAGATATTCATCTCGTAATTTAAAGGTCTCACCGCGTCCCACCACGCGACTCACCTGCTGCTCCTTAACCTGAATCGACTCCACAATCGAACCCAACGGCACAATGTAGGTTTCATCTGCTACCTGTACCGTCTGGCCATCCAAAATGGCCAAGGTCAATGGCAAACGAATAATGATTGCCGTACCCTGACCCAGCTCCGACTCAATGGTGATGCTGCCGCCCAACTCATTGATGTTTTTTCTCACCACATCCATACCCACACCACGACCGGAAACATCACTGACTTTTTCGGCTGTAGAAAACCCAGGGTGAAAAATCAACTCATACACCTGTCGATCCGTTAACTCTTGTGAGCCATCAATCAGACCTTTTTCCAATGCTTTTTTCACTAAAACGCTACGATCTAACCCCTTGCCATCATCTCGAATCTCTAAAACAATATTACCGCCCTGATGAAACGCATTAAGGCTAATCACACCCACCTCACTCTTGCCCGATGCCAGTCGATCAACAGGCATTTCAATGCCGTGATCCAAACTGTTCCGCACCAAATGCACCAATGGATCACCGATTTTTTCAATCACGGTTTTATCCACTTCCGTGGTTTCACCGCTCACTTGAAGGTCGATTTTTTTACCCAATTTGGCACTTAAATCATGTACCAGACGGGGAAAGCGGTTAAAGGTGAAACTGATCGGCAACATACGAATCTGCATTACGCTCTCTTGCAAATTACGTGTATGACGTTCCAATTGAGAAAGGCCATTGGTCAACTGTTCCAATTTTTCCATTTCAAAGGTTTCACCCAGCAGACTCAACATCGACTGAGTAATTACCAGCTCACCCACCATATTGATCAGCTCATCAATTTTGGTAATATCGACCCGAATAGAGCTGCTACCCGAGGCTTTTTTAGGCTCTTTATCACGCCGATCTTTTTTAACCCGCCGATCTTCAACGGGAGCCACAACCTTCAACTCTGGAGCTGACTGAGATAAAGCCGGTTTGTCGGCCAAAATTTCCTGCACAATCAACTCACAATCGTCTTCCACCCAAGCAAAAATTTCATCAATTTCAGCTCGGCTGTTCTCCGTCATTAAGGTAATATCCCAGGTCAAATAACAGAGCTCGGGATCAAATTCCGCCAGATCTGGCAAATCGGAGTCATCCACTTCGATATGAATTTCACCCAACTCCATCAACTCGCGTAAAATACGCATGGGGTCATTGCCGGTTTTTAAAATTTGCGGCAACGGCCTAAAAATAATATGCCAACCGATGGGTTTTTCATCCGACTCAGGAGGTGCATTATTTTCTACTTTATCTTCTCCAGCCGTTGACTCATCTTCTCCATCTGGGTTTAAGACGTTTTCCAACACCTGCTTTTGTGCCGCCACCCGCGCCACATCCACCTCACGCTCTTCATCGGCCGCCGCCAGCATGTCACGCAGCACATCCACCGATTGCAGCAAAATATCCACCGACTCTGCTGTCACCGCTCGGCGGCCATCGCGCATTTCGTTGAGGAGCGTCTCCATCACATGGGTAAAGTCCGCCACCGCCGAAAAGCCAAAAGTGCCACTGCCGCCTTTTATCGAATGAGCGGCGCGGAAAATGGTGTTGATCTCTTCATCGTCCACATCATTGGGGTCAAGACCCAACAACGAGGTCTCCATAATCTCCAGCCCCTCAAAACTCTCTTCGAAGAACACCTGCTGAAACTGCGATAAGTCGATAGACACGGACTCTTTCCTCAATGGACATAAATCATCTTGATGCACACTCATCAATGAAAGCACAACAAAGCAAATCAGAGGCCAAAAAAAATGTGCTTCCCAATCAGCAGAAAGAGACAAAACCTTGATGCAGGTCAAAGTTCCACACTATTAGAAACGCTTTTCTGGCATGAGCACCGCCTCTGGCTTAGTAGCTGCTACAGCTAAAACAACTACAAAAACATAAACAGGTCAACTGGAAAACATCCAATGAACAACTCAATAACCGCACTGTTATCACCGCCCATTTCTGTCTACCACTCCGCTCCTAAACACGTCTGCACAGCCCCTATCGCCACTTTGTGGGGTACTGGATTAATCTGCCTCGCTGTCGATCTACAAAACGAACAGCTCGGCTTCGGTGCCGCACTCGGTTTGTTGCTCTGGCTCACAGCCAGCCTCTGGAGCCTGCTGTTAATCAACAGTAAAAAAAGCACTCAACGCACAAACACCACCCTCTATATCGATGACCCTCTACTGACCTTGCAACAACAGATGCGCACTCTGAGCAACCCACAGACAACAGCCGTGTTACATTAACAACCACCAGTCCAATGAGATTCCGTATCGCCTCAACATGAATAACCGCCTACCGATCGCCCTGCACACCCTCGACCACAACAATAAAAAACGCGCCCAACAGTTGGCACAACAGCTCAACTTAACCCTGCTCGAAGACCCATCAGAAGCGGCTTTGCTGCTGCAAATCAGCAGCGATAAAATCGAGCTAATCGACAATCAACAGAAAAAAAGCAGGGGTTTCAGCATCAGCTTCAGCAGCGGCAAAGCCGCGCATCGCCGTCAATTTGGCGGCGGCAGAAACCAACCCTTAGCCCGCGCCATCGGCCTGAAAAAGGCGCAACGCCCAGCGTCGTCGATGCCACCGCCGGTTTGGGACGCGATGCCTTTGTCTTGGCCACCCTCGGCTGCCACGTGACCATGATCGAACGCTCAGCCATCATCGCCCTGCTGCTGCAACAAGCCTTAGAACAAGGCCAACACAACAGCGAGATAGAAGAGATCTGCCAACGCCTCTCTCTGGTGAATCAAGACGCCAGCGATTACCTGCTCAGCCTCACTCCAGAACAACACCCCGAAGTGATCTACCTCGACCCCATGTATCCATGGACGGCAGAAAAAAGCCCAAGTAAAAAAAGAGATGCAACTGCTGCAAAAACTGCTCGGCAAAGACCTCGACAGCGAGCAACTGTTGGCTGTGGCGCTCAAAACCGCGCAAAAAAGAGTCGTAGTAAAACGCCCCAAAGGCGCAGAACCGCTGGCAGGTCAAGCCCCCCACAGTTGCATCGAAAGCCCCAATACCCGCTACGACCTCTACCCCATTCACAGCAAAAAACCGTAATCAAACCCGCCAAAGCCGTGCAGCACCGCTCACTCTGTGGCAAGCTAGCCTCCTTTTAAATTTGACGCTGGAAGAATAATGACCGCAGCCAAAACAGGAGAGACCACAGCCAATGTGGATGCCCATGAAATCGCCAAATTTGAAGCCTTGGCCAGCCGTTGGTGGGATCCTGAAAGCGAATTCAAACCCCTGCACGACATCAACCCACTGCGCCTCGACTACATCGACCGGCATCTGAATTTGGAAGGAAAAAGCGTATTGGATGTGGGCTGTGGCGGCGGCATTCTGGCCGAAAGCATGGCCGCGCGTAGCGCGAACGTAACCGGCATCGACATGGGCGACGCACCTCTGATGGTGGCCAAATTGCACGCCGCCGAAGCGGGCATCGAACTGAACTACCGCAAAATCACCGTCGAAGCACTGGCCGAAGAAGCACCTGAATCCTTTGATGCCGTCAGTTGTATGGAGATGTTGGAGCACGTTCCCGACCCCGAATCCATCGTCACCGCCTGCGCCAAGCTGGTCAAACCAGGCGGAAAACTCTTTTTTTCCACTCTGAACCGCAACCCAAAATCCTATCTGTTTGCCATCATCGGCGCTGAATACGTGCTCAACATGCTGCCCAAAGGCACCCACGAATACGCCAAATTCATCCGCCCCGCCGAGCTGGCCAGCGCCTGTCGCGCAGCCGATCTGGAGGTCAAAGAGAGCACCGGCATGAGCTACAACCCCTTTACAAAACAGTACCGCCTTGGCCAAGATTTGAGCGTCAACTACCTGCTCTATTGCCAAAAAGAAGCTTAATCATGGCCAACATCACCACCTTACTGTTTGATCTCGATGGCACCCTGATCGACACCGCACCGGACATGGCCTACGCCCTCAACCGCGTGCTGCAAGAGCAGGGCAACCCCACTCTGCCTTACGCAACCATTCGCCCCATGGTCTCTCACGGCGGAGCCGCACTGACTCGGTTGGGCTTTGGCGAACAGCGACTTAAAGCGGAATTTGAGGCCTTACGGCTGCGTTTTTTACAGATTTACCTACAGAACATTGCCCGTGAATCGGCGCTGTTTGAGGGCTTTGAAGAGCTGCTTAACAAGGCAGAACAACAGGGGCTAAAATGGGGCGTAGTAACCAATAAACCGAGCTGGCTCAGCGAACCCTTGATGCAGCAGCTCAACCTCGCTCAGCGCAGCAGTTGCTTGGTCAGTGGCGACACCACCGCCGAACGCAAACCGCACCCAGAACCGCTGCTGTACGCCTGTCGAGAAATTGGGGTAAACCCCAGCGAATGCCTTTATGTAGGCGATGCGCAGCGCGATATTGAAGCGGGCAATCGAGCCGGAATGCTGACTCTAGCAGCGCTGTTTGGGTATTTAGCAGAAGATGATCAGCCCAACGACTGGAACGCCGATGGGCTGATAAACCACCCCAAAGAACTTTGGCAGTGGCTTTAAACGGCCTTACACGCTACTGAGTGGCTTTGTGCAGCGCGTCACGTCCGCTTTCAATCAATTCATCGGCGCTTGATTTCAGCTGATCCAACGTAGTGACCGGCTTAGGGTCTTCCACAAAGGGGTTAGAAAACATAGGGCGTTCTTTACCCGTGTTAAGACCGGCCCAACCACCGACGATCAAGCCTACCAACAGACCCAATATTAGATTTTTCATACTCTACCTGCTTTTAATGTGTTTTGACTCAAAAATGTGGGAGGGATTCTAGCATAAGAGGCAAACAAGCGGCGCTTGTCTCTCCCCTCAATCTGCCCTAGCATTGCGCCCTCAAACGGGTGAGGCATAAACAATGAAACAGACGGTCTTTGTGGGACTCTCCGGCGGGGTCGATTCCGCCGTGGCAACGCTGCTGCTCCAGCAACAGGGCTACTGTGTCGAAGCCCTGTTTATGAAAAACTGGGAAGAGGACGACAGCAGCGAGTACTGCTCCGCCGCCGAAGATCTGGCCGACGCGCAACAGGTGGCCGATCGGTTGGGCGTTAAACTGCACACAGTGAATTTCTCGGGCGAATATTGGGATCACGTCTTTGAGCATTTTCTCGCTGAGTACCGCGCCGGACGCACCCCCAACCCCGACATCATCTGCAACAAAGAGATCAAGTTCAAAGCCTTTTTGGATTACGCCGTGAAGCTCGGTGCAGACAAAATCGCCACCGGCCACTACGCCCGCATCCGCGAGCAAAACGGCCAATTTCAACTGCTGCGCGGCTTGGACAACAACAAAGATCAGAGCTACTTTCTGCACGCCATCGGCCAGCCCCAACTGAGCAAAAGCCTGTTTCCCATCGGCGAGCTGCAAAAATCCAAGGTGCGCGAAATCGCCGCCCAAGCGGGTTTTGCCAACCACGCGAAAAAAGACAGCACCGGCATCTGTTTTATCGGTGAACGCAAATTTAAAGATTTTTTAGAGACTTATCTGCCCGCCAATCCCGGCGAGATTCAGACCCCCAATGGCGAGGTGATCGGCCAGCATCACGGCCTGATGTACTACACCCTCGGTCAGCGCCAAGGGCTCGGCATCGGCGGCAAAAAAGAGAAGAGTGAAGAGCCGTGGTATGTGTTGGGCAAAGATTTGGATAAGAATGTGCTGATCGCCGGACAAGGCCACAATCACCCGCTGCTGTTCCAAAGCCGCCTGCACTGCCAAAACCTCAGCTGGACGCTGGGCGAAACACCGCAATTGCCAATCAAGCTGAGCGCCAAAACCCGTTACCGTCAACAGGACATCAACTGCACCCTGCTCACAGGTGATTCAACAGCGCAGCTTGAGGTTCAATTTGCAGCGCCGGTACGCGCCATCACCCCCGGTCAATCGGTGGTGTTTTACGCCGACGAACTCTGTCTCGGTGGCGGAGTGATTGAATAGCCCCACAGGGGCTGACTGAGCTACTCGCCCACCACGTATTTCAATATCTCCACCACCTGTTCCGGCGTGGTTGCCCAACCCAGAGCGGCGGCATCCACCTCTTTCAGCGGGTGAACGATCTCTTCGTTATGCAGGGTGATGTAGGGGGTATTTGAGGCAGCACAATAACCGGCATCAAAAGCGGCATTCCACTGTTTGAATTTATCCCCAAAACGAATCACGGCGACATCGCAACGTTCAATCACTGTTTTGGTTCTGATTGCATTGATTTTGGCCGATTTATGATCTCGCCAGAAGCCCTGCTCTTCGTTGCCCAAAGCATCACCGGCCGCATCGCTGGCTTCATGGTCGGTCACTGCCGATAAAAAAGAGACCGCAAGCTTTTGCTCAGCACAAGCGCTGATGATTTTCTCTCTCCAGTCGGTGTGGATTTCGCCGGAAAGGTAGACGCATAATTTCATTGTTTATTGCCTTATTGATTGTGTGTGGATGTAAGAGAAACAAGCCTGATTCCAGTGCATTTTTCCTTGCCGCCATCAGGCGACGTTGCTCCTTGAACTAAGCTAAAATAGAAACCATATTGGTTCTTTCGATGGAGATTAGATTGACCGTGCCGGCCCTAATCGTTGATCAATCAACCTGAACAGTGACATGCCTTCCTGTTCTTTCAAGCATGTCAACCACAGCATCAATTGTAAATTTTTCAGTTTTTCCACGCATCAGATATTCTTGGACGTGTAACGTGCAACAACTGGGATGCTTCTTTCTGCTTAAATTTCTTGTCTTTAATCCCAGTGTTTGTCAACAAATTTGTCCGATTTTCCTCACGCCGCTTTAGTTTTCCCCTCAATCCACAGCTTCCGCCAACAACGACGCACTCAACAGCGTTTTGGTATAAGCGTGTTGCGGGTTATTAAACAGCCCTTCGGTCTCACCCGACTCCACCACCTTGCCCTCTTTCATCACCAAAACCCGATGCGACATCGCCCGAATCACCGCCAAATCATGGCTGATAAACAGATAACTCATGCCGTGATCTTGCTGCAAACGGTGCAGCAGCTCCAACACCTGTTTCTGCACCGACACATCCAAGGCACTGGTGGGTTCATCCAACATCACCAACTTGGGTTCCAGCACCACCACCCGCGCAATCGCAATGCGCTGGCGTTGACCACCGGAAAACTCATGGGGATAACGCCACAGCAGAGTCTCATCCAACCCCACCTCTTCCAACACCTGCACAATGCGTTTGCGGCGCTGAATGTGATCCAAATCAGGGAAATGAATCTCCAACCCTTCACCAATAATCTGCTCCACGGTCATGCGCGGCGACAGTGACGAGTATGGATCTTGAAAAACAATTTGCATGTGATGGCGCATCGGGCGCAGCTGCCGTCTGCTGAGCGCATTCAATTTTTGATAGTTAAACAACACCTCACCTTCACCCGCTTGCAACTGCAACAGATTCAACCCCAAAGTGGATTTACCAGAACCGGACTCACCGACAATGCCCAAGGTCTCACCCGCCGCCAACTGCACATCAACCCCATCCACCGCTTTCACCCAACCGCTGGTTTTACGCAAAAACCCCGCTGATTTAATCGGAAAATGGCAACGAATATTTGTGGCGCGAAGTAAGGGTGCAGTGTGTGTTTTCTCCACCAATGGGCGCACCAATCGTTCTGGCCGACTGCTCAACAGCGCCTTGGTGTAGTTGTGTTGCGGATCGGTAAATAACGTCTCTGTCTGCGCTGTTTCTACCACCTGACCTTGTTTCATCACACAAATAGAATCGGAAAACTGGCGCACCAAATTCAAATCATGAGAGATCAGCAACACCGCCATATTCAACTCCAGTTGCAGATCCTCCAACAGCTCCAAAATCTGCGCCTGCACCGTCACATCCAGCGCCGTGGTCGGTTCATCGGCAATCAGCAATTTAGGCCGACAAGCCAAAGCCATTGCGATCATCACCCGCTGCCGCTGACCACCGGACAACATGTGCGGAAAGGCATCAAAACGCTTGGCCGGTTCAGGAATACCGGTCAAATCCAACAGCTCCAACATACGCGCTTTCGCTTGTGGCTTAGACAAACCCTGATGCACCAGCAGCGGCTCCATCAACTGCTCGCCGATGGGAAAAACCGGATTGAGCGACGTCATCGGCTCTTGGAAGATCATCGCAATCTCACCGCCCCGCACCGAACGCAGTTGATTTTGACTCAGCGCCAGCAGATTCTCGTCCTGAAACCAAACTTCACCGCCATACTCCACCTGCTGTAGATCGTGCAGCCCCAAAATCGACATCGCCGTCACCGACTTACCCGAACCGGACTCACCCACAATTGCCCGTTTTTCACCTTGCTTAATGGAGAAACTGACCCCATCCACCACCCGCTGACGTGCGCCTTCGGGGCCAAACGCCACGGACAGATTATTGATGCGCAGCAGCTCCGGCGACGGCATAAGGTGTTCTGACAGACCGACAACATGAACGAGATTAGTCACAATTAACCTTGACCACTCGAAGGCAGTTTTGCTGAGGTGCCGGTATAAAAACCAATCGCCGTCGCCGCCACCGCCGTGAAGGAATAATAAATCCCCAAAAAGGGCTCAATGTCTTTACCCATCACCACCAGAACCAACGCCGCCACCGTCACCAACAAATAGGTAAACACGGTGGTAAACAGCATCAACTTCCTCGCCCGAGTCACTTCACCTTCCGCCCACTCAATCAATTTTTTCATCAACGCATCCTCATGAAAATCGCAAAAACAGCCTAAAAACCTGAAAAATTACAATATACTGCTTTGCCATAAAAGTACAAACGAACTTCTGGAAAAACCGCTCCATGCCCCAACTCACCGATAAAAACCGCCGCAGCGGACTGGCTGGCTGGTCCATCAAACACCCCATCGGCGTATTAATGCTGACCCTAGCCACAATGGTCTTAGGGCTGTTTTCCCTGTTTCAACTGCACGTCAACCTGCTTCCCGAACTGGTCTACCCCGACATTCGAGTCCGCGTGCTCTCCCCCGGCGTGGCCGCCAACGTCATGGAACAGCGCATCACCAATCAACTGGAAGAACAGCTCGCCATCACCGAAGGCGTTATCGCCATCACCTCCCGCAGCAGCGAAGGCCGCAGCGCCGTGGATCTCTCTTTTGCTTATGGCACCGACATTGACCGCGCCCTGCGTGATGCCAGCACCCGCTTGGATCGTGCCAAACGTTTTCTGCCCAACAACACCGAAGCGCCAGTGATCTACAAACGAGATCCCTCCCAAATTGCCGTTTTAGAGTACGTGCTCAGCTCTGACGAACGCAGTCGCGTTGAGTTGAGTGAATGGCTGGAAAACGACTTCTCCAACTGGTTTTTAAACCTAGCGGGGGTGGCCGCCACCGAAGTCGGCGGCGCGCTGCAACGAGAGATCTTAATTCAACCGGACAGCCTCCAACTGGCGGAGCTGGGTCTGGATCTGCTCAGCCTGCAAAAACAACTGCAAGCGGATTTAGTCGAACCCCAAGGGGGCTTTTTACAGCTCAGCGAACGTCTGATCGGCACCCATCTGCACGCCCCGTTGAAGAGTTTGGCCGAAATCCGTCAACTGCCCATTCGACTCAAAGACGGCACACTGCTGCCTCTGGCAACCTTGGCGACCGTGATTGAAAGTCAAAATGATGAACGTCTGCGCATTCGACTCAACGGCATCAATGGCATCAAGCTCTCAATCCAAAAACAGCCGCAAGCCAACAGCGTGGCGGTGGCCGATGCAGTGGAAATGCGCCTTGCCGAGCTGCGCCAACAAAACCTGCTGCCAAGCGACATCAAAATCGTCAAAGTCGCCGACCAAGCGAGGTTTGTGCGTCTGGCGTTGAACAACGCCAGCATGACCGCCTTGAGTGGCGCACTGCTGGCCATGTTGGTGGTTTATCTGTTTCTCGGTGATCTGCGCCGCACCCTGATCATCGGCAGCGCCATTCCCATTGCCATTCTGATCACCTTCATCCTCATGAGTCTGGCCGATTTGAGCCTCAACATCATGACCCTCGGCGGTCTGGCCTTGGGCATCGGACTATTGGTGGACAACACCATCGTCATGCTGGAAAACATCAGCCGCCACCAGCAAGAACAGAAAGAAGAGGCCGCCCTCAGCGCCAGCCACGAAATCAGCGGCGCTCTGCTGGCCGCCACCAGCACCAACTTAGCCGCAGTGCTGCCCTTTCTGTTTGTTGGCGGACTGGTGGGGCTGCTGTTTCGAGAGCTGATCTTCACCATCTCCGCCGCCATTCTCGCCTCCCTGTTGGTGGCGCTGACGCTGGTTCCCGCACTGGCCGCACCGCTCAAACAGCGTCAAGCCAACCCCTTAGCCCGCCTCATCGCTTGGCTGCTAACGCGAATGCAAAACGGCCACCAGTGGGCGTTACACAGACTGTTGAATCTGCGCTGGCTGGTTATTCCCCTCTTTGTCATCGCCTTGGCCTACAGCCTGCCGCCGCTGCTAAACGCCAAACAGAGCTTTCTGCCCAAAATGGACAATGGGCAGATCTCCGTCAGCCTCAGCGCCGACCCTGGCACCAACCTCGAAGCGATGGATCGGCTCAGCCAAGGCGTTGAAAAATTTCTCTTACAGCAGCCCGAAGTAAAGAACGGTTTTGCCACCATCGGTGGTTTTGTCTTTGGTCGTTCTCAATACCAATCTCCCAACCGCACCAGCATCCAACTGCAATTGAAAAAAGGCATCAACAGCCAGCAATGGATTAAACAGATCAAGACACAGCTAAAAGCGAAAAAACGCGATTTTATCGGCCTGAAAATTCGCCTGCGCAGCCGTGGTATTCGCGGCATCCGCCTCAGTCGGGGCAACAACGACCTGAACCTCTATCTGCAAGGCAACGATCTGGAAACCCTTTCTCAACTGGGCGATAAAGCCATCGCCTTATTAAAACCGATCAAGGGCTTGAAAAACCTGCAACACAGCGCCGAAGAACGTCATCAAGAACTGACTCTGATCATCAACCGACAACGGGCAGCAGAACTGGGGCTGAGCCTCGAAACCATCGGCCAAACCTTACAGATGGCGTTGCAAGGTCGTGCCATCGGCACACTCTACCAACAGGGTCAAGCAATCAGCATCCGTCTGCGCCTGCCCGCCAGCAAGCTCAATGACTTCGATAAACTGCAACAGATTCGTCTGCTCAGCCCCAGCCACGGCTCCGTCACTCTGGATCAACTGGTTACACTCACCCTCTCACCCACCCCCGCCGCCATCGAACACCGTCAACAACGCCGCGTACTGGAAATCAGCGCCTCTCTAAATGGCGACCTGAGTCTGGAGCAGGCTCTATTGCAAGCCAAACAGAGCTTGCAACAACTGCCCCTACCCAAGGGCTACAGCCTCTACGACGGCGGCAGCCTGAAAACCCTGCAAGAGAGTCAAACCATGGGGCAGCTGATGATCGGCTTGGCGTTGTTTCTGGTCTTGGTGGTGATGGCGGTGCAGTACGAATCGCTGCGCAACCCAGTGGTGATTCTGCTCAGTGTGCCTTTTGCTCTGATTGGGGTCAGTTTAATGATGCAACAGCTCAACCTGCCCCTATCCATGCCCGTTTGGTTGGGGCTGATCATGCTCATCGGCATTGTGGTCAACAACGCCATCGTGCTGCTGGAGCAGATCGAATTGGAACGCCAAAAAGGCCTTCTCTGCCAAGCAGCCATTCTACTCGCCGCCCGCCTGCGTCTGCGCCCCATTCTAATGACCACCCTCACCACCGTCATCGGCATGTTGCCTCTGGCACTGGCGTGGGGTGAAGGCAGTGAAATGCTGCGACCACTGGCGCTGACGCTGGTTTCGGGCTTGAGCTTCTCACTGCTGGTCAGTTTATTGCTCGTTCCTCTGCTCTACCGTGTTTTTGCAAAAACAGAGTAAGGATTTTATCTCCCCGTATTTGTTACACTACACAGGCAAAAACAGGCATAAGGTCGGTTATAACTTGAAAAAAAAACCAATTTATGTTATCTACTCGGGCTTGCTAATCGTAACAGCATATTAGGGAACCTAAATGGCAACCAGAAACGCAACAAGCAACACCTCAGCACCTCAACCCTACGATCTTAAAGAGGGTGAGGAGTACATGAACGAATCACAAAGAGAACACTTCCGCGACATTTTGCTTAAGTGGAAAAAAGAGCTAATGGAAGAGGTAGACCGCACCGTCGATCACATGCAAGACGACGCGACCAACTTCCCCGACCCCATTGATCGTGCCGCCCAAGAGGAGGAGTTCAGCCTCGAACTGCGTACCCGCGACCGCGAACGCAAACTGCTGAAAAAAATCTCCAAAACCTTGGACAACATCAAGAAAGACGAATACGGCTACTGCGAAGCCTGTGGTATTGAGATCGGCATTCGTCGCTTGGAAGCGCGCCCCACCGCCACTCAATGCATCGACTGCAAAACCTTAGCAGAGATCCGCGAGCGGCAATCGGCTTAGGCCACCACACTGCTTGCAGAGGTGAAACAGAGCGTTGCAGGTCGATTCGCACCCTCACCCACAGGAGCGTTGCATTTTGGCTCCTTGGTGGCGGCGCTGGGCAGTTACCTCAGCGTCCACGCTAAAAACGGTCATTGGTTTGTCCGCATTGAAGACCTTGATCCACCCCGTGAACAAGCCGGTGCAAGCCAGCAGATTCTCACTCTATTAGAAGCCTACGGTTTTGAGTGGCACGGCGAGGTTCTTTACCAAAGTCAACGTCACACCCTCTACCAAGCCGCTTTAGAACAACTCAAACAACACAACCTCATTTACGCCTGTCGATGCAGTCGCAAACAGCTTCAGCAACGCCCCTGTCCCTGCCAAACACAACAGCACCCCGAAACAGACAGCGCCTTAAAACTGATCGTTCCCGATCAAACCCTCCACTTTCAAGATCAACTCTGCGCTCATCAGCAGCAAAATTTAGCTCAAGAGGTCGGTGATGTTGTCCTCAAACGGCGCGACGGTCTGTTTGCTTATCAATTGGCGGTGGTAGTAGACGACGACGCTCAAGGCATCACAGAGGTGGTGCGTGGCGCAGACCTGCTCGACAACACCCTACGGCAGATTTATCTGCAACAGCAGCTTGGCTACCCCACGCCTCGTTACAGCCATCTGCCGCTGGTGAAAAACGAGCGCGGTGAAAAACTGAGCAAACAGAACCTCGCCCCACCACTGAATAAAGAGAATGCCTTGATTGAGTTGCAACGGGCTTGGCGCTTTCTTTATCAACAGGAAATTGATACCCCACTGGATACGGTTACTGATTTTTGGTTGTGGGCGTTAAGTGAACGGGCATAAAAAAGGCCTGCGCTAAAGCAGACCTCTTCGAATCACAAAATGATTAAAGATCAATCATCATGATCATCACGATGATCGTAATCATCGTCATTATCGCCGCTCAAACCTTCGGGGTACGCCTCAGCAGAAGCGCTATTATCACACTCATCTCTGGCCGTGACCCGCAACACCATAGAAGGCGCTTCAATTTCAAGCTTGCCTTCTTCGATTTCTACTTCGGTTTTCTCATTTTCGTATTCAAACTCGATCATCTGGCCGTTGCTGACCGAAATGGAGCCGTCATACCCAGCAATCACCAATTCAGCACTCAGTGCCAAAGAGGTGCCGCCACCCGAACCCGAGAACTGAATAATAAAACGCCCTTCATCAGAGTCATGACCATCATCGCCCTCACTGTAAGTCAACAAAGAAGCCGTAACAGAGGGAGCCGAGGCACCACAGGTTCCATTCAAACGGTTCACCACGTTACGCTCCGTCGGAGCAAGAGAAGCTACTTGAGCTGGGGTTAAACTCGCCGCCTGAATCGGCGTCAAACTGGCCAATTGAACCGGAGTCAACAACGCCAATTGGGCCGGTGTCAAAGCAGCCAGCTCCACCGCCGTCACCACCGCCGTCACCACCACCGCAGTCGGCGCTGTAATCACCGGCACCGTGGTATCTTGAACCGTCACCTTAACGCTGGTTGATGCCGTTTTACCGCGACCGTCTCCACCGTCAGGGTCAAAACATGCAAGCCTAGCGGCAAACTGACGCTGGCCGAAGCCGTCTTTGCAACAACGTTCCCCAGCGCATCTGTCCAGCTGTAACTCAAAGGGTCGCCATTAGGATCATTAGAAGCCGATCCATCCAAGGTCACCACCGTATTCAAACTCGTTGCTTCGATCAGCTGGTCAAGACCGGCATTGGCAAGCGGCGCTTGGTTGATCGGCACACCGGGTGGGATGTCCAAAGGATCACAACTGGGGTTGTTTAACCGGATAATATGGGAGCCATGCTGGGAGAAGCCGGAGTCTGCACTGCACTCACCAAAGCCGCCTGTGCCGATAACGGCACCATCAAGCTAGTGGTAATGGCAGCGGCCAACAATTGGCGTTTAAACTGTAACATTCGTGTTTTAATCAATTCCTATTGCTCCATTTGATTTATCAGTTCAGGTTCACGATAGAAAAGAGTGCCGTTCCAAGGACTCGTCCTTGAAGTACAGCGGAATGTACAATCTCAATACCGACCTTAAATCCTAACAAACAGGGCAACATGAGTCTGTTTCATACTTTGTTAAGAATAAAAACACGGCGGGGAAATCAGAAAATATTTACCATTGGCTTTAAAATAGACCTTATCACCCCCATATCAATCTCAATTAGCCACCCCAAATAGGAAAAATGCCCATGAGCACCTGTTGTGAATCCAGCAGCACCGACTGCACCCCCACCGACGAAGCACAAAAACAACTGGAAGCCGACAAAATCCGCCAACAGGTACGCGCCAGCTACGCCGAAGTGGCGCGCAAAGACGATGCCGATGAGGCTTGTGGTGAAGAAGCCAGTTGTTGCGGTGTCTCCGAAGGCCCTATTGGCCTCTTCTCCACCCGCTTTGGGTACTCCGAAGCCGATGTAGATGCCGCTCCCGAAGGCTCAGACATGGGTTTGGGTTGCGGCAACCCACGCGCCATCGCCTCGCTGCAAGCGGGTGAAACGGTGCTAGATCTTGGCTCAGGTGGTGGTTTTGATGCCTTTTTGGCCGCCCGTGAAGTGGGTGAAACAGGGCAGGTGATCGGCGTGGACATGACCCCCGACATGCTCAGCAAAGCGCGCAACAACGCCGTCAAAGGCGGCTATCCCAACACCGATTTTCGCCTCGGTGAGATCGAACATCTGCCCGTCGCCGATCAGAGCGTCGATGTAATCATCTCCAACTGCGTCATCAACCTCTCACCGAACAAACCACAGGTATTCCGTGAAGCCTTTCGGGTCTTAAAGTCCGGCGGACGTTTGGCCATCTCCGATGTGGTGGCCAGCATCGAGCTGCCCGATGAGATCAAAAATGACCCCATTCTCTACTCCGGCTGCATGGCCGGTGCGTCACAGGTCAATCTGCTGGAAGAGATGATCAAAGCGGCGGGATTTGAGCAGGTTCGCATCGCGCCCAAAGACAACTCCAAAGAGTTCATCAAGGATTGGGCACCCGGTCGAGGCGTAGAAGAGTACGTGCTTTCGGCTACCATTGAAGCGATAAAGCCTTAGTCTCAAAGATGGGCGTAGGTTGGGTTGCAGGCCAAAGGCCGAAACCCAACAGACCCCAAACCCAACGCAAAGCCATCTACCCACCACTCCCAACCCCCTCAAACCGACCCCGCCAACTCCCGCACCTTATCCCGAAAATAACAGAAACTCTCAGAACAGTTATTATCCACATTCATGTGCGGTGTGATCTTCTCCGCCCAAGCGAATTTTTCCGTCCCTGTAGCACGTTGCTTCACCAACGCTTTAGCACCACCAGAAAACACCGCATCAGCCAAACGCTCCCAAGTGCCACAGATGGCATCGTTTTTATAGCCCTTCAAAACCGCCTCTTTCGCATTTGGATAGGCTTGCTTGATCGCAGCAATATCACCCAAAAACCACGCTTCACCTTCTTCAATCGCAAGACAAAAACGAGTCTCCGGCTTAGGATTACACGCATTTAAAACCGTCAGTAACTCTTTGTGGAACGCCTTTAAACATTTATCATCCAGATCACAAACCACAATCACCGCAGCAGGACAATCGTTTGGGTAATCCGAAAAGGTTTTGCCATATCCGCGCAACAACTGCGGTAGCTGATTTAACAAACTGCGTTTTTTTGGATCAAATTTGCCACTGGATTTTTTCGGAATTCGGCCAATACCGTTGTAGGTATGAATTTTAAACGTGTGCTGATGATCAATCATTTTTGGCAACAAAATTTCAAGGGCTTTGCCACCCGACTGATCTTCCACCAAGACCTCAAAATGCATATCAACTAATCCTTTTCCAAATAATCGCTGTACCAAAGACCGCCCAGAGGCAAACCTTCACTCACCATGTTCACCACCAGCGGATCGCTGCTGGCGCGGCGAATATGGGAAAAACCATCACTGCCCTTCTCCAGAATCCACACCTCCTCAGGGACAAGAGCATCCACCAAATAGGGTTGATGGGTAGTGATAAAGATCTGCGAGCCACCTGCATCACTGGCGTGTTGACGACACTCCTGCACCAAGGACTCAAGCAACTTATGGTAGAGGCCATTTTCTGGCTCTTCGATGCACAGAAAAGGCGGGGGCGTGGGGTCTTCTAGCAGCAGCAGGTAAGAAAATACCTTTAACGTACCGTCGGACATCTGCTGAGCGTAAAAGGGGTCAACAAAACCACGGTTATTAAAGCGCAGTAGAAGACGGCCATCGCTGGTTTTTTCTGTGTCAATTTTTTCGATGCCAGGAATTTTTTTGGCGATGCGATCCAAGATGGATTGAAACTGTTGTGGGTGTTCTCGCTCCATAAACTGCACCACATTGCCTAGGTTGTCGCCGTGGCTGTTGAGGTGTTTTTGCGCTCCCGCAAGGGGCAAGCTGCGAGCGGCATTGGGGCTGAAGTAGCTCAAATACCAGCCTTCGATAAAGTGGCGAAAGGCACTGATTCGGGGGTGCTGTTTTAATGAACCAAAGGTGGCAACACCCAGCTTGCGTTTGTCATCCAGCTCAACTTTTTCCCAACCATCACTAGTTTTGTTTTTAGAAAACAATAACTTCACAAATTGACTCAAATCAAAACCTTCTTGGGACTCATCAGGAGAATCATTATCCCCACCTATCCAAACTCCCCCTCTACCATTCGTTAATACTAAAAAATACTTATACCAATGCCCCTGTTGATTTTTAGAGACCTCTCCAAGAGTCTCTTTCTTCACAACGGGGCGCTGTGATGAATCAAGGTCAATATTAAGCTTATAGGTAATGGGCTGGGTTTCCTCACTCTCTCGGTAAGTCACTTCAAACTCAATGGCTCCCGTTTCGCCTTGGCTTCGCAAGGCATTAAAGCCACCTCGACCTCGGGCATCACAAGCCTCTTCTGCGCCCAGCTTTAGACAATCGGCCAGAAACCCAAACGCATCAAAAAGTGAGCTTTTACCGGAACCATTTTTACCGATAACAGCAGTGAGTGGGGTGAGAGATTCGTCCTTATCATGTTTCCAAAGTCGGCCTAACCTCACCTCTTTGAGTGAACGGTAATTTTTAACGCGAAACCCTTCTATTTTTGCCATTTTGTTCTCCCAACACTTTGATCAAAAGGTGCAATGCCCTACGGTTATTTCACCCTACGTCAACCGTCAGCAAAAATACAAGCCCAACATTGCCGCAAAGCCACCTACCCACCACTCTCAATCCCCCTTACAATAGCCTCCCCCCTTCATTTTCAGGTCAGCGCGTGAACAAAACACACCGTTACTCCCAAGCCGAACGCGATGCCATCTACCGTGTCATTGCAGAACGCCGCGACATGCGCCACTTTTGTGATGAAGCCATCGCCCCCGAACTGCTGCGCCGCCTGCTGGAAGCGGCACATCAAGCCCCCAGCGTCGGTTTAATGCAACCGTGGCGACTGCTGCGCATCAGCGATCTTTCACTACGCAAGCAAATTCACGCGCTGGTAAAAGAGGAGTGCCAACGCACCGCCGAGGCACTGGGAGAACAAAAAAACGACTTTCTAAAGCTGAAAGTGGAGGGCATTATGCAGTGCGCGGAACTGTTGGTGGCCGCCCTGCCCGATGGGCGAGAAAAAGAGATCTTTGGCCGCCGTACCTTGCCTGAAATGGATCTGGCCTCCGTGGCCTGTGCGATTCAAAACCTCTGGTTGGCAGCCCGTGCAGAGGGCATCGGGCTGGGCTGGGTGTCGCTGTTTGACCCCCTCGCCTTGGCAAAATTGCTGCACATGCCCGCCGGTGCCAAGCCGGTGGCGATTCTCTGTTTGGGCTACAGCGATCACGTCTACTCAGCCCCACTGCTGCAACTGGAAGGCTGGCGTGAACCGCGCCCACTAAGCGACCTGTTAAGCGAAAACCACTGGCCTAAACACACCAGCCAATAAAAAACCCAGCAAAAGCTGGGTTTTTTATTGCAATGGCTTAAAGCCAACATTCAAACATCAACGTTTGGCACAGAAACCCACCTTCGTTGAAGATAAGGGATTGAGACGTTCATTCCATGTCAACCCCGTGATCTCCACTTGGCCGCCCGTTTGCACCATATTGGAACTCCAATAGGTGCTGATGACACCCTCAATCGGCAGAGAAACCGTCCAAATCGCTAAAATATCATTCGGGTTTTTTACCGTGATTTTTTCACAGTAACCGCTACCCCAATCTGCAAACACATCCCGAGTAATAATCAGCTCGCTGTTCGAGACCTGACGCACCGGTTTTTTAATGCAGTAACCAAAGCTTGTTGATGCCCCAGCTGTCAAGCCAAAACCTTGCGCTTGCAGTACACCTTCTTCCAGCATCTGCACATTCGCACTCCAAGCATTACTCAAAGTACCGTTCACCAGCAGATCAATAGTCCAATCTCGGCTGCGGCTGTCTGGATTTTGTACCGTTACCTTTTCACAATAACCGCTGCTCCAACTGGACGTTGTAACCCGAGACACCTCCAACGCATTCAGAGGCACATCGACCACTGCACTGGAGTTAATCCGGCTGACTTTAATGTAATCAAGGTCATAACGATAATGCTGATTCAAGCTACTATCGGAAGTGGCCATCAACGCAGGACCATAGGCCTGTGACCAATTACTGTCTGCCGCCCAAAAATTACTGCGAATGGACATGGCCAAATCAGGCACGGGACTGTCAGTCTGTTTGACCAAAGTGCCGTTCAAATACCACTCGACTCGATCAGAGAACCAACGAATCGTATAGGTTTGCCACGCGGTGTAATCGTAACTTGCCAAGCTCAGTTGTGTACCGGCATGGAACACCCCGTCGTTATAAGAACCGTTAGGATCACCCCAGTTATTCCAACTGGTGGCCAAAAAGCTGTCACTGGGCTGAGCACTCAAGACCTCAACATCAATCTCATCCGCCCAACCTTGGCTGTCTTGCGCGTATAAAAACAGAGAAGAAACCAACCCTGGGGTCACTACTGAAGAGCGTACTCGCGCTTCAAACTCCAGACCGGTATCAACCGGAAAACTCGCCACACTGTAAATTTCAGCACCATACAAACTCGCCCCAGGCTCATTGGGGTTGTAGGTATCCAACGACATCGAAAGGTAATCCGTTGTTCCTTCTTGAGCAAAGGTCAAGGCATTGCCAAATTGAGTTCGTCCCAAATGCCACGTCGCCTCATCCCAGAGCTGTGAATTGAGAGCCGTACCGCTAAAATCATCAAACAACAAGACTTCCGCAGAAGCCGTCGCCTGCAATCCCACCCATAAAACAGCTGCTGTAAACAGCTTACGCTTAGCACCTAACCACATAAAAAATACGTAACTACTCAGCCATATAACTTATTGATTTTTAATGAAAAAATATACCTTTATTGGGTGTTTTTGACCAACAAACGGCATTTTCACCATTTTGAAAAAAATCATATTGTTTATTATCAATGAGTTACGTTATCCAAGTGGGCTGAGTAGTTACAAAAATACCTTAAATAACCCCTAAATAACAACCAAATCCATGCCATCGTTTAGATTTAATCATCCCTTTACAACACCGTCTTTTTTATCAGTCCAAATAAAAAGCAAAACCTGACCCTAAAAAACAGCACGCTGATCCTACTCCATAAGCAGAGCCGACTCAAGATTCAAACGCATTCAAGAACGCATAAGTGGCCAACCCCAGCGCCTCGCTTTACAATGCCCCTCCCACTTTTTTGCAGGTCAGAACGTGAATCACACCCATGCTTAACCACGGCGGCAAGCTGCGCGATGCGGCGCAACACTACGGCATCGAATACGACCGCTGGATCGACCTTTCCACGGGCATCAACCCCCACGGCTACCCCATCGCTCCCCTTGAGGCGCACCACTGGCAGCGCCTGCCCGAACTCCGAGACGGCTTAGAGGCCGCCGCCAGCCACTACTACGGCACGGACAATCTGCTCGCCACCGCCGGTTCACAGGCGATCATTCAAGCCCTACCCGAACTGCTGTTTCGGGGACAAAATCGCGCTGAGATCTGCATCGGATTGCTGGAGCCCAGTTATCAAGAGCACGGCCACTGCTGGCAACAGGCCGGTTACAGAGTCAAACGCCTCTCCAGCAAGCAGATCATAAACGCCAGCGAGGAGAGCATGGCGCAACTGGACGCGCTGATTTTGGTCAACCCCAACAACCCCACGGGTCAGCGTTTCAGCTCAACGTGCTTGCGCGCATGGCAGCAGCACTTGCAACACAAAGGCGGCCATCTGATCGTTGATGAAGCCTTTATTGATGTCACCCCCGAGGCCAGCTTGCTCCAACCGCAAGCGCCAGAGGGGCTGATGGTGCTGCGTTCACTGGGTAAATTTTTTGGCTTAGCCGGTGCGCGCATCGGCTTTCTCTTTGCTCAACCTGAGCTGCTGCACCAGATGCGAGAACACCTCGGCCCTTGGAGCATCAGCGGCCCAAGCCGCGTGGTGGCCAGTGCTGCGCTTTCCGATTTTGCTTGGCAAGAGCAGATGCGCCAACAACTGGAAAGCGAGGGCGAGCGACTGAAACAACTGCTGGAACAGCACGGTTTTACCAATAACGGCACCGCGCTGTTTCGTTATTTCACCCATCCCGATGCCAAATCTCTGCATCAGAAATTAGCAAAGCAGGCCATTTTCAGCCGTCTGTTTGAACACCCTCCTGCGTTGCGCTTGGGGCTGCCTGCGGATGAGAGTCAATGGCAACGGCTGCAACACGCATTGGCGCAGATCACCCCCGACCGTTGGGCACGTCGTACCCAACCTACACCAACGTCCAACCGCAACCGCCCTCTGGCCGCAACCCTAATGGTGCAAGGCACCACCTCTGACGCGGGCAAAAGCATTCTGGTCACGGCGCTCTGTCGTCTGCTGCGCCGCTGGGGAAAATTGGTGGTGCCGTTTAAACCGCAAAACATGGCGCTCAACAGTTGCGTCTGCGTCGATGGCGGTGAAATTGGACGCGCTCAGGCGGTGCAGGCGCTGGCCTGTGATCTGGAGCCGCACACGCTGATGAACCCTGTGCTGCTGAAACCCAACTCCGACTGCGGCGCACAGGTGATCGTACACGGCCACGCCGTTGGCAACATGCAGGCGCGTGACTACCAAAACTACAAAAAAACCGCCCGCAAAGCGGTCTTGGCCTCCCACCGGCAGCTTGAACAAAGCTATGAGGTGATCGTGGTGGAGGGCGCGGGGTCACCGGCTGAGATCAATCTGCGCCGCAGCGACATCGCCAATATGGGCTTTGCTGAGGCGGTTGATTGTCCGGTGATTTTGGTGGCCGACATCGACCGTGGCGGCGTTTTTGCTCACTTGGTCGGTACCTTGGAACTGCTCTCGCCCAGCGAACGCCAGCGGGTGAAGGGCTTTGTCATCAACCGGTTTCGTGGCGATCTGGCGTTGCTGCAACCGGGTCTGGATTGGCTGGAACAGAAAACCGGCAAGCCGGTGCTGGGGGTGCTGCCCTATCTGAACGATTTTTATCTGGATGCCGAAGATGGCGTTGATCAACGCCAAAGTACTCTGGCCGCAGAACCACTTAAGGTAGTGGTTCTGCGCTTGCCACGCATCAGCAACCACACCGATTTTGATCCGCTGCGCCAGCACCCGCAGGTCAACCTGACCTTTGTGCCTTTGGAACAACCGCTGCCTGCCTGTGATCTGCTGATTTTACCTGGCAGCAAATCGGTGCGTGACGACCTCGCTGCCCTCATCGCCAACCACTGGCCGAAGCAGATTGAACGCCATCTGCGCTACGGCGGCACGCTGCTGGGGATCTGCGGCGGTTTTCAGATGTTGGGTCAGCAAATTCATGACCCCGAAGGCGTTGAGGGCAAGCCCGGCAGCAGCACGGGTTTGGGTTGGCTGGAGTTTGAGACCACCTTGCAAACCACCAAACAACTGCGCCAAGTGCAAGGCCAACTCAGTTTGGAACAGGCCACGGTTGAAGGCTATGAAATTCACGCCGGTCATTCGGAAGGTGCGGCACTGCAACGCCCGTTTTCTGATCTCCAGAGCCATTTAGACGGCGCTTGTTCAGAAGATGGGCGTATTTTAGGCACTTATCTGCACGGCCTGTTTGACTCTGCCCCAGCGCGAGATGCCGTGCTGCGCTGGGCGGGGGTGGCGGAGTTACAACAACAGCCCGATCATAAACAGAACCGCATGAGACAGATTGAACGGCTGGCTGATGCGGTGGAGGAAAATTTGGATTTGGGCTTGTTGCGGGGGATGTTGGAGGGTTAATTCACGACAAATAAAGCTGCATTTCTACTGTGCATGAGGCATGCTCGACGGTATATCTGGAAACCCTTCGAGCAAAATCATATCATGCCGGTGATTTCGATAAGAGAGAAAAACATATTCATTCCAGTAGTTTTTACCTAACCCGTATTTCATCAGCTCCTTGTAAGCGCCTTCAATGTCTTTAACCCTTTTTTTACCTAGGTTTCGTTCAAAATACTGAAGCCAATCAGCTTCAACTTCAGGAACAAATGAACGACCAACCCCGAGTTTTCCTAAAATATAGGGCGTTGTGAAAACCACAGAATAGTTGAACACGTTAAACAGTGGTGGAAGGATTCTAGCAAACCAAATCTCGCCTTCTAAGCCCATATAACCGCTGGCACAAATCGCCTTTATTTTTTTATTTGTCAGCAATTCTCTGAATTGAATATACCCTTCTGATACGCCTTCGTGTTTATATATCCCCATATAAGAGTTTTGCAACGCCTCAAACACTTCAATCTGTCCAGAATCAACGTTGATATGTTTGCAAAAATCCGTCACCACGGTACAGAAAGTTTCCTTTTTTGCTCCAGAAGAACAGAGGTCAAATGCTCCCCAACAGGTAAAATATGACGTTGTTAATGGACTCATGGGAGGGCCAGATGGCATGTACTCCTCTGAGGAAGCAGCATATTTATCCGTCAACTTATCCAGCATTGGTAGTTCAGATATATTCTCAATCAAAACAGACAGATGGTTTTGACTGTGTACATAAAGCGCATGAAGTGGGTCTAGCTCACTCAGCCGAGCTTCTGAAACAATACTCTTTAGGTATTCCTCCGACCTTAATCGCCCTTCTTTCCAATCGCCTAAATCAACAATTTTTCTTTGCAGTTGTTGCTGAGCTGAAGCAATCACTTTTCTGGCCAAAGGCCCTCTGCCTTTGTTTTCTTTTTTATTTGATTTGTTTTTAATTTTCATAGAGACCTTTGCGCGATAAGCCTAACCTTGAGACTTAACGCTGAAACCAACCTTTTAATCCTAAGCCGCTTCACTTTTGCTTAAATCCAGTGAAATCATCTAAAAACAGGGACGTTTTGTACCCTTTTCTGTTTTTTAGACGCAACTCGACTGCCTCACTGACAAACCTCGTTTGATGTTGTGCGCCACGCACATCAATTCAAAGCGAGTCCGATTGCGGCTCAACCCCAGATAGCGGGCTTTTGCCATTCCGTAGTGCAATTTTAAAACACCAAAAACCCCACTTAACAAGTCGGTAAAACAGTTCGAATCGTGCAGACTGCCTGAACTGTAATCCACGGCTTTGATAAAGCCTTCTTCATCTACATTGATATGGGCTTTGTAACCGTAGGTGCTTTTTCGCTTGCCATCCGATCCTGCTTTGACGTTCCAATCCGCCTCGGGGTCTTGTGTTGTACCGCCCTCTTTACGCTTATTTGGACGACATCGATTCGCTTCAATAACACTGGCATCCACAATGCTCACCTCACCAGATTTAATGTAAAGCCCCTGTTCAGCCAGTTGATGGTTGATCTCTGAAAGCAGCACCTCCAGCAGTGAAAGCCGTTCCAACGTTTGTCTGAAGCGCCAGAAGGTGCTGTGATCGGGAACCGATTCCGAAATATCTAAGGCAACGAAACGACGAAACAGCAGGTCTCTGGCAAGTTGTTTTTCTAGACCAGGGTCACTTAACCCATACCCGCTTTGCAGCAACAGGGCTTTAAACATGATTAAGGGCGGCCACGCTTTTTCACCTTTACGGCGAGCATGAATCTCAGAGAGATGCGCTTCTATTCGCGACCAGTCAATCAGATCGTGAACCGCATCCAGCTCTTTCAGGGCATCATGCTCTATCAGCAATGCGTCCGCTAAACTGCGTTGTTTTAAGTTCTTCCAGGCCATATTCAGTATCTATTTTGAGAGAGAAGATATTATCTCATGTTTTAGGAAATAAATGCACTGTATCGTGCAAAGGTCTCAATAAAGGTATATTTTTTCATTAAAAATCAATAAGTTATATGGCTGAGTAGTTACCCGCCTCTAACAACACCTCACCCTCTGCGCTACGGCAGCAAGCTGTTGAGGATTTGCGGTGGTTCAGATATTGGGGCAGCAAAGTCACGCCCCCGATGGCGTTGATTATTATGTGTTTTATAAAATAAAACGCTCAACACTGACATTAAAAAAAACACTTAATTTTTTTGCAACCTCTTTACTGATGCTACGTCGGCCAAGCTCAATATCAGAAACATTTTGCCTTGTAAATTTGCCCAGTTGTTTGCCCAATTGTTCTTGGGTTAACTTACGGTTTTCTCTATATATTTTTATAATTTCACCTGACGTTAATGAATCGGTTGTTTCCTTGAACCAATCTGAAGAAAAGAGATCTACCGTTTCTTCATCCTCATCTACAATTTTTACATCATCACCAAAATTGTCTTGTAAGTACTGAATCAGTTTTTTAGGGATTTCACCTTTAACTTCAAAAAGTGAATTCTCAGTATGGGGCTTTTTCACGACTGCCAACATAATACACCTCAATGCTAATTGTATCGTTGTCATGATTCCAACAGGCAACCCATGAAGTACCCAAATGGCAATGATATTCTATAGGGCTTAACTTGCTGTAGCTTTGCCAGCTGGGTTGTTCTGGCCATTTATCCCTTAAATCCAGAGCCAAAACAGCCATCTTTTTTTGCACCCATAATGGAAGTTTTCTTATATTTCTAATCACTTTCTTTTTAACGGATACTGCATACATAGTTCCAATGTACTATTTTTTTAGGTACAAATCAAACTAATGACGTTTACGACCTAACTTAAGGTGCAATGCCCTACGGTTATTGCACCCTACGGCTAAGAGACTCGTTTGGCCGCTTCCAACAACACATCACAATCCGCGCCCTTTTTATGTGCATGATCGCTCAGATAGCGTCGCCACGCACGCGCGCCAGGCAACCCTTGAAACAGCCCCATAATATGACGGCTGATAAAGCCCAGAGAGAGCCCCTCACTCAACTGCTGCTCCACAAAGGGTAGGAACTGCTCCAACACCTGCTGACGGCTTAAAACGGCTCTGAGGTCGCCGTAAAAACATTCGTCTACCTGCGCCAAAATATAAGGGTTGTGGTAGACCTCACGCCCCAACATCACCCCATCGACCCACTGACGCTGTTTCTGGCTCTCTGTGAGGGTTTTAAGCCCCCCGTTGATGATGATCTCCAACTCGGGGCGCTCTTGTTTCAGCTCATGCACCACCTCGTAACGCAGTGGCGGAACGGTGCGGTTCTCTTTTGGGCTGAGCCCTTGCAGCCACGCCTTACGCGCATGGACGATAAAGGTCTCACAACCGGCCTCAGCGACGCGATCAATAAAACGATGCAACTGCGCCTTGCTCTCGTCTCGATCAATGCCAATGCGAGTTTTCACCGTCACCGGAATCGAGACCACAGCGCGCATCGCCGCCACACACTCCGCCACCACCTCTGGTGTGGCCATCAAACAAGCGCCAATCGCACCCGACTGCACCCGACTGCTGGGGCAACCCACATTCAGATTTACTTCGCAGTAGCCTACGCTCTGAGCCATCTGCGCGCACTCGGCCAACGCTTGGGGATCACTGCCGCCCAGTTGCAGCGCCAGAGGCTGCTCAAAAGCATCGAAGCGTAGAAAACGCACCGCATCGCCGTGCAGCAAAGCAGAGGTGGTGACCATCTCGGTGTAGAGCAGCGCTCGCTTGGAGATCAAACGCAGAAAGTAGCGCTCAAAACGGTCGGTGTACTCCATCATCGGAGCGACGCAAAAAGCGCGATTGGGGGAAAAGTTCTTCATGGCGCGGATTGTAAAGGATGCTTCTGACAATCAAAATGCAATTATTTTTAAATTTTACTAGACAGTTCAAAAATATCTGGTAATATGCGCCCCACCTCGACGTTACAACGTTACTTTGCAACGTTTTCTGGGATGCGTCCCCATCGTCTAGAGGCCTAGGACACCGCCCTTTCACGGCGGTAACAGGGGTTCGAATCCCCTTGGGGACGCCATTTTTTACTTCTCTTGATCCATTCAGATCAGGTTACAAAATCAAAACACATTCAACCGCTTTCTTAGCGTATTTTTCTACACTAAAAAAAACCGACTAGCAAAACCAATCGTCTTTATTTCTACTTCCACACCCCCTCTTATTTTCACTTGCGTCACGCAAAAACCAATCAGCGAAAAAATAAGCAACTGTGCCTAAAAAAATATTTGAATTTGAATGAAATTTGAAAAAGCAGCAGGCATAAAAAAAGGCTCAGTATCATAATAATACTGAGCCTTTCGGTATGGCGCGCCCGGAAGGATTCGAACCTCCGACCGCCTGGTTCGTAGCCAGGTACTCTATCCAGCTGAGCTACGGGCGCGTTGTGAGCGGTGCATTATCCTGATTTAAACAATCGTGTCAAGCACCATTAAGACACATCTTAAATCAGTAAAAATATGGCGGAGAAAGAGGGATTCGAACCCTCGATGGAGCTATAAACCCCATACTCCCTTAGCAGGGGAGCGCCTTCAGCCGCTCGGCCATCTCTCCGTTTTTTAGCAGAACTCGTTACTCGTGAGTCCCAAAAATCAGGCGTAAGGATACCTGCCATTTAGGCAGGCGTAAAGCCTTTATAACGCTGTTTTTGCATTATTTTCAATTGCAGCCTTAGCGGAGTTTTCTTGCTCGCGTTTAATACGCTCATAAATCTCCTCTCGATGCACTGCCACCTCTTTGGGCGCATTTACACCGATTCTGACTTGATTTCCTTTAACCCCCAATACGGTCACGGTAACTTCGTCACCAATCATCAGGGTCTCTCCCACTCGACGTGTCAGAATTAACATTTTTCTCTCCTAAAGAAATAAATTTAGCCACCTCTGTTGTGACCCAGCGCCACAATCAACCGAGGGACTCACGGTTTTTTTTACTGCTGGCATCCTTTCACCACACTTTATTTTTCCTACAGCTGATCCAAGCCAAAGCTTGCATGCAACATTCTTACACCCAGTTCTAGGTATTTTTCATCAATGACGACCGAAATTTTAATCTCAGAAGTCGAAATCATCCTAATATTAATACGTTCCGAGGCCAAAGTCTGGAACATCTGGCTGGCAATACCTGCATGTGAACGCATACCTACGCCAACCAAAGACACCTTAACAATTTCAGCATCACCGCTGGCCGCTTCTGCACCCACATTTTCCGCAATCTGGGTTAAAATTTCTAAACCGCGCTCGTAATCATTGCGATGCACAGTAAACGTAAAATCGGTGGTCTGATCAGGTGCCACGTTTTGCACGATCATATCCACTTCGATGTTCGCGTCTGCAATCGGCCCCAAGATCTGATAAGCCACTCCAGGCTCATCTGGTACGCCAGTAATGGTCAACTGCGCCTCATCACGATTAAAGGCAATGCCCGATATAACCGCTTGTTCCATCTTAGAATCCTCATAGGTTATCAATGTCCCACCGCCCTCCGAAAAACTGGAGAGTACACGCAGAGGCACACGGTATTTTCCAGCAAACTCCACCGCTCGAATCTGCAACACCTTGGAACCAAGACTGGCCATCTCCAACATTTCATCAAAGGTGATCTGATCCAGACGGCGCGCCTGCGGCACCACCCGTGGATCGGTGGTGTAGACCCCGTCCACATCGGTAAAAATTTGACACTCATCAGCGCCCAAAGCGACCGCCAGAGCCACCGCTGAGGTATCGGAACCGCCTCGCCCAAGGGTAGTGATATTGCCATCCTCATCCGCACCTTGAAATCCGGCCACCACCACAATGCGGTTCTGCGCCAAATCATGACGAATTTTTTCATCGGCTACGCTGCGAATGCGCGCTTTGTTGTGCGCACTGTCGGTCACAATCGAAACCTGTGAACCGGTATAAGAACGTGCGTGATACCCCCGCTGATGGAACGCCATGCTCAACAGCGCAATGGTCACCTGCTCACCCGTGGAGAGCAACACGTCCAGCTCACGCTCGTTAGGCCGTTTACTGATCTCTTTGGCCAACGTAAGCAAGCGATTGGTCTCACCACTCATGGCTGAAACCACCACCACCACTTGATTACCCTGCTCCACCGAACGAATCACTTTATCAGCAACGCTTTCAATTCGCTCGACCGTGCCGACGGAGGTACCGCCGTATTTTTGAACTAAAAGTGCCATTATACGCTGTCTAACCGCTGTTCGACCCAAGATGCCACGGAGGCCAAGGCCTGCTCCAAATTACCGGGGTCACTGCCACCGGCTTGTGCCATATCGGGACGACCACCACCACGACCACCCACCTGCTGCGCCACTTGATTAACCAGATCACCGGCTTTCAGCCGTCTTGGTTTGATCTTTACTGACCCCAGCAACCATTTTCACCTTACCCGACTCTACCGTAGCCAGCAGCACCGCCGCACTGCCCAGTTTCTGTTTGAGCTGATCCACGGTATCACGCAAAGTTTTGTTATCTACCCCGTCAAGTTTGGCCACCAACAGTTTCAGGCCACCGATCTCCACCGCCTGCGAGACCAAGTCACTGCCCGCTTGGCTGGCCATTTTGCCTTTCAAAGTTTCCAGTGATTTTTCCAGACGGCGATTTTTCTCCAGCAACTGAGTCACTTTATTCGCCACCTCGCTGCTGGGTGCTTTCAATAATTGCGCGGTGCGCATCAATTGCATTTCTTGAAGTGAGATATGAGCAAATGCCCGCGCCCCTGTTATCGCTTCGATACGACGCACTCCTGAAGCAATTCCCGCTTCAGAGGTGATTTTAAAGAGACCAATCTCTCCAGCTTGCTTAACGTGTGTCCCACCGCAGAGCTCAACAGAGAAATCCCCCATCGCCACCACTCGCACCGCATCGCCGTATTTCTCGCCAAACAGCGCCATCGCACCACGCTCAACCGCCGCCTCCATATCCATCTCTTGTGTCTCCGTAGCAACATTGGCGCGAATCTGTTGATTCACTCGGCGTTCAATTTCACGCAACTGCTCACTGGAAAGCGGTTCAAAATGAGAAAAATCAAAACGCAACCCATCTGCATTGACCAAGGAGCCTTTTTGATGCACATGCTCACCGACGATCTTGCGCAGCGCGGCGTGCAATAAATGCGTTGCCGAATGGTTAGCTGTCGTAATGTCCCTTAACGCTTCATCTACCTGAGCACTCAGAACATCACCAACACTTAACTCACCGTTCTGCAAGCAACCCAAATGCAAAAAGGCACTGCCTTGTTTTTGCGTATCGGAGACCAAAAATTGAGCAGCGGCTGAGCTGAGCACACCACGATCACCCACCTGCCCACCGGACTCGGCATAAAAAGGCGTTTGATCTAAAATCACCACCGCCTCCTGTTCAGCATTCACCTGTGCTACGGATTGATCGTTGCAATACAAAGCAACCACTGTGGCGGAATGCGCCAAGTGATCGTAACCTTCAAAAACCGTGCTGCTCTCATTCTGAATACGACCGCTGAGATTAGCGCCAAACTGACTGGCAGCCCGAGCGCGCTGACGCTGCGCCTCCATCTCGGCCTCAAAACCGGCTTGATCAATGCTCAAGCCCCGTTCACGAGCGATGTCGGCGGTCAGATCGAGA
Organism: Gammaproteobacteria bacterium; assembly: GCA_030949385.1. NCBI lineage: Bacteria > Pseudomonadati > Pseudomonadota > Gammaproteobacteria > Gammaproteobacteria bacterium. The sequence continues at coordinate 354,402 of JAUZSP010000001.1, forward strand.
GGAAAACCGTAGGTGTCGTAAAGTTTGAACAGCACCGCACCCGGAATTTGAGAGCCGCCTAAATTAAGCAGAGCCGCATCGAGAATTTTCATCCCCTGCTCTAAGGTCTCATTAAAACGCGCTTCCTCAGCACGCAGCACCCGCTCTACTTGAGCACGTTGCGCCAGCAATTCAGGATAAGCCCCCCCCATCTGCTCACAAAGTGCTTCCACCAAGCGACACAAGAAAGGCTCTTTCACTCCCAGCTGATTGCCGTGGCGTGCCGCACGGCGAATGATGCGACGCAAAACGTAACCGCGCCCTTCATTGGAGGGCAACACACCATCCACAATCAAAAAAGCACAAGAACGGATGTGATCGGCAATCACTTTCAGCGAGTTGTGCTGAAGATCCGCACAAGAGGTCAGCTTGGCCGCCGCCTTGATCAAACTCTGAAACAGGTCAATGTCGTAGTTGCTGTGAACCGACTGCAACACCGCCGCCAAACGCTCCAAACCCATGCCCGTATCCACACAGGGGTGCGGCAAGGGACTTAATTTACCCTCCGCGCTGCGGTCGTACTGCATAAAGACCAGATTCCAGATCTCAATGTAACGATCGCCGTCTTCATCTGGAGTGCCTGGAGGACCACCGGCCACATCAACGCCATGATCGTAAAAAATTTCCGTACACGGCCCACAAGGGCCGGTGTCGCCCATCTGCCAAAAATTATCTTTGGCACCGATGCGCGCCAAACGTTTGGGGTCAATGCCGATCTGATCCAGCCAAATCTGCTCTGATTCACGGTCTTCCTCAAACACCGTCACCCAGAGACGCGCTGGCGGCAGTTTCAATGTGACGGTTAAAAATTCCCAAGCGTAGGCTATCGCTTCTTCTTTAAAATAATCACCAAAGCTGAAATTACCCAGCATTTCGAAAAATGTATGATGGCGTGCGGTATAACCTACGTTTTCCAAGTCGTTGTGTTTACCACCGGCACGCACACAGCGCTGCGAACTACAGGCACGCTGATACGCGCGTTGCTCACGACCGAGAAACAGCTCCTTAAACGGCACCATGCCTGCGTTGGTAAACAGCAAGGTAGGGTCGTTGCTGGGCACAAGCGAGTCCGAAGCCACCACCTGATGGCCGCGTGCGCTAAAAAAATCCAGAAACTGCGCTCGAAGCGCCGAGGTTGTACTCATCGTGCCCACATTGTCCTTGTTACCAAAACCGCCCATTGTAATCAATTTAAGCAGAAACACCAAAAATTAACGCCGCTGCTCACCTGTTTCGAATCTTTTTAAGACCTTATGTACCTCTTCAGCACAAAAACCGCGTCCCAACAAGTAACGTTGTTGCTTCGCCACGCCCTTACGATCCAGCTCTGCACCATGAGCTAAACGTTTCTCCAACAGCCGCTGCAAAATATCAAACCATTCAAATTCATACAGCGCCAAATGCTCAGTAATCAACTCAGACGTAACACCACGCTGCTGCAATTCATTGCGAATGCGCAACGGTCCGTAACCGCGCTCAGCTCGACTGCGGACAAAAACCTCACAAAAGCGCGCTTCGCTTTGTAGATTTTTATCCACCAAACGCTGCAAAACAGGCTCAATCTCTGAGGAATCAAAATTGCGCAAACGCAACTTTTGCCGTAATTCAAGCAATGAGTGTTCACGTCTGGCCAGTAAACCGACAGCAACCCCGTAAAGAGTGACTGTGCTGGAGGTGGGTTTATTACTTTTTATCAGCTCCCTTTTCCTTCTCTGTTGAAGCAGCTACCACTGGTTTTTTATCCGCTTCATCCGGCTGCGGCAACAACAAGGTGCGCAGTTTCACATCCAGCTCATCTGCCATTTCAGGATGCTCTTTCAAATAATTACGCACATTGTCTTTGCCCTGACCCACTCGCGTACCGTTGTAACTGTACCAAGCACCGGCTTTGTCCATCAGGTCATTTTTCACTCCCAAATCAATCAGTTCACCCTCACGAGAGCTGCCTTCACCGTAAAGGATCTCAAATTCAGCCTGCCTGAAAGGCGGTGCCATTTTGTTCTTCACCACCTTGACCCGAGTTTCATTGCCCACCACTTCATCGCCGCGTTTAATCGCACCGATACGACGAATATCCAATCGCACAGAGGCATAAAACTTCAACGCATTACCGCCCGTCGTAGTTTCAGGGCTACCAAACATCACCCCAATTTTCATCCGAATTTGGTTAATGAAAATCACCAAGGTATTGGCGCGTTTGATGTTGCCGGTCAACTTACGCAACGCTTGTGACATCAGACGAGCGTGCAAGCCCACATGGGAATCGCCCATGTCGCCTTCGATCTCCGCTTTGGGTGTCAGTGCAGCCACCGAATCGATCACGATCAGATCAACACCACCGGAACGCACCAGCATGTCGGTGATCTCCAGAGCTTGATCGCCCGTATCGGGCTGGGAGACCAACATATCATCCAGATTGACCCCCAGTTTTTCAGCGTAAATGGGATCAAGCGCGTGTTCCGCATCCACAAATGCCGCTGTACCTCCGCCTTTTTGACACTCGGCAATGACCTGCAACGCCAAGGTGGTTTTACCCGAAGATTCAGGGCCGTAAATCTCCACCACACGCCCTTTGGGCAGACCGCCAATGCCCAGAGCAATGTCGATCGTCAACGAACCGGTGGAGATCACCTCCACATCACGCATGGCACCGTCACCCATGCGCATCACGGCACCTTTGCCAAACTGCTTCTCAATCTGACCCAAGGCACTGGCTAACGCTTTTTTTCGTTTATCGTCCACGCTCTACTACTCCCAAAAAAACCCGCTTACAATCGTTCGTTCTTATGATTTTACTGCTGAAAAATTTGGCGAATTATCCCATAAAGCCTACACAGCTCCTAGGTATTTATCCCATTAGCGTGTCTGGAGCGCTTCCAACCGCTGCTGCTTTTTGGCAACCCGCTGATTACTGTGTTCAATCTCCACCTGCAAATCGGAAATCTCCTCTTTCAAACCCTCCCGATTCTGCTGAGTTTGAGACAACTGGTTCAATTTATCGTTAATCAACGCCTCCATATCCAGCAGCTCATCTCCCGTAGAAGGACGTTTGTCCTGCATCTCACTGTCGGGCGTTTTCATCGCATCCAAAGCCGTCTGATGCGCCTGTTCAAAACGATCACTGGCAGGAAGTTCAGTACGATTCTCACTCATGGGCGAGAGAGACAAGGTTTTACTATCCCCACCTTGATTCTCCTCACTCATGCCCAACATTTGCTGCACAGGCGGCCACCACTTCTGTGGAATCTCCATATAAAACGCCCCCACCACCACCGTTAACAGCAACAGAGGCAGCAACCAACGTGATTTACCTTCACTATCATCAGAAAAAGACTCGTATTTATTCATAATTTTTTCCTATTCCTTATCAAATCTAGGTCAGCTTCCCGCCACCTCTTTAAGTAATACCAACAAACGTGACAGGGCGTATTGCACTGTCTGCTGACGCACCATGTCACGATTACCAAAAAATCGTACGCTTTCTGTTACGGATTGCAGGTCGCGTCCCGTCCACGCAAAACAGACCAAACCAACGGGTTTCTCAACACTGCCACCACCAGGACCGGCAATGCCCGTCACTGCCAAACTGAAATCTGCCTTAGAATGCAGCAAAACACCGGCCGCCATCGCCTCAGCACAGGCTTCACTCACCGCACCAAAACGCTGCAAAACCGACGCTGGAACCGACAACATCGACTCTTTAGCGGCATTGGAATAAGTCACAAAACCGGCCTCGAACCAAGCTGAACTGCCCGCTCTGTCCGTTACTGTTTTTGCAATCCAACCGGCAGTGCAGGACTCTGCCACCGCCAAGGTCGCTCCTTGAGCCTTCAGCAGAGAGGCCACCTGATCTAAAACCATCAACAGCTGCGGAGAATTCATTCTCGCATTGTAACAAAGCAAACCCCAGCGAACGATCAGAAAAAAACATCAATTAATGCTTCCCAAAAAGAAAAAATTACGCTAATCTGCGCGCTCTTTTCGGGGTGTAGCGCAGTCTGGTAGCGCACCTGCATGGGGTGCAGGTGGTCGGAGGTTCGAATCCTCTCTCCCCGACCAAAAAGTTAAAGGCCTAACAGAGTTCATCTGTTAGGCCTTTTTTGATTCTAATCCAGCATCAATGCCATCATCCACATCCTCTCGCAGTTACTTATTATTGGCACGCAACAACGCTCCTTTCCAAATGGCAAAAAGGGCAGGAAACAAAACCAAAACCGTAATCAGAGCCGAAGCAACCCCCCCCACCATCGGTGCAGCAATGCGTTTCATGACATCCGCACCGGTACCGTCACTCCAGAGAATCGGAATCAAACCCAATAACAGCGCCAAACCGGTCATGAGCATGGGTCGAATGCGCCGCCCTGCACCTTCAACAATCACTTCCAGCAAATCTTGCTGAGTCTGTAGACGACCATCGGCCTGACGTTGGCGATAAGCCATGCCGAGATAAAGCATCATCAACACCCCCATTGCGGTGTCCACTCCTGCTAGAGCAATCATGCCAACCCACACCGCAACACTGAGGTTATAGTCAAGCCAAGCGAGCAGCCACACGGCACCAATCAAGGAAAAAGGCACGGCCAACAGAATGATAAGAGACTCCACCACCGACTTACGGTTGATAAACAGCATGAAGAAAATAATAAACAACGTCAGCGGCACAACCACTTGCAGCTTTTCCTTGGCACGTTCAAAGTACTTAAACTGCCCAGCCCAGTCGAGACGATAACCTGGCGGCACATTGGCCTGTTCCGCCACCACCCGTTTAGCTGCCGCCACGTAGTCAGCAATGCCAATCTTGTCGTTAACATCGACAAAAACATAACCGACTAACTGGCCGTTTTCGTTACGCAACATCGGCGCACCGGTACGAAAATTCAACTCAGCCAGTTGTGCCAGAGGGATCTGCGCTCCCGTCGGGGTCGGCACCAAAACCCGCTTCAATTCTTGCGGGTTATCGCGAAAATCGCGGGCGTAACGCAGATTAATCGCGTAACGCTCTCGACCTTCCACCGTTTCAGAAACCGTCACTCCACCCACCGCCGCCATAATGACCTCCTCCACATCATCAATGGTCAAGCCGTAGCGCGCAATTTTCTGCCGATCAATATCGAAATCGAGAAAATAACCGCCGCTGATGCGCTCAGCAAACGCGCTGCGGGTATAAGGTGCGGTACGCTCATCTTCCTGCAACGCCTGCTCAATACGAATGCCGGTGGCTTCCACGGTCTCCAGAGTGTCACCAAACACCTTAATCCCCAGCGTGGAACGAATGCCCGTGGCCAGCATCTCGGTGCGGGTCTGAATCGGCATCCACCACACATTGGGCATTCCGGGATAACGCAACTGTTCATCCATTTCTGCCAGCAAACTCTCCCACGTCACCCCCTCACGCCACTGATCTTTCGGCTTAAACGTAACCATGATCTCAGCCATAGAAAGCGGAGCCGAATCAGTGGGGCTGGTAGAACGTCCCATCTTGCCAAACACCCGCTCAACCTCTGGAAAGGACTTTAGCTCCTTGTCCATTGAGTGCAATACCCTGCTTGCTTCGGCAATGGACATGCCTGGTACGGCGGTGGGCATGTAGAGAATGCTGCCTTCGTTCAAGGGCGGCATAAACTCATTTCCCAGCGCCATAAACACCGGCACCGTGGCCACCAATGAAGCGACCGCCGCACCGACCACCCACCAACGCAGTTTTACCGACCAACGCACAACCGGCGTGTAGATCGCAACCAGAGCGCGATTGATCCAACTTTTGTCACCGCGAATTTTGCCGCGAATCAGCAACACCGCCAAAGCAGGGGTAAACGTAATCGCCAGCAGCGCAGCAAAACCCATTGAATAGGTCTTGGTGTAGGCCAGCGGTTTAAACAACCTCCCTTCCGTACCTTCCAGAGCAAACACCGGTAAGAAAGAGACCGTAATGATCAGCAATGAGAAAAAAATACTCGGCCCAACTTCTTGCATGGCGCGAATAATAACCTCTGTACGACCCTTAACCTGATGACGATCACCCCACTCTTCCAAACGTTTGTGGATGTTTTCGATCATGACAATGGAGGCATCCACCATCGCACCAATGGCCACCGCGATGCCCCCCAGCGACATAATGTTCGCCGTTAAGTGTTGCTCAGACATGGGGATAAACGACAACAAAATCGCCACCGGCAAGGTAAGAATGGCGATCAACGCTGAACGAAAGTGCAGCAAAAAGACCATGATGATAAGCGAAACGATGATCATCTCTTCGCTCAAGGTGTACTTCAAGGTATCAATGGCTCGATTGATCAACACAGAACGATCATAAACGGTGACGATGTCCACCCCATCTGGCAGAGCGGCTTGTGCTTCACGTAAACGCTCTTTGACCCGCTCAATCACCCCCAAGGCATCTTCGCCGTAGCGCATCACCACCGTGCCACCAACCACTTCGCCTTCACCGTCCAATTCAGCCACACCACGGCGCATGGCTGGGCCGAGACTCACCTCAGCCACCTCTTTTAACAAAATGGGCACACCGTGCTGACCTAAACCAAGGACAATGTCCTCAATATCGCCTTTGTTTTTAATGTAACCGCGACCCCGAATGAACTGCTCGTGTCCGGCGATTTCCAACACTCGGCCACCCACATCGTTATTGGAACGACGCACCGCCTCAGCGACTTTTTTCAACGGAATGCCATAAGCAGCCAACCTGTTTGGATCAAGCTGAATCTGATACTCCTTAACAAAACCTCCCACCGAAGCCACTTCTGCCACACCCTTTACCGACTCCAGCCAGTAGCGCAATTTGAAGTCCTGCAAACTGCGCAACTCGGCCAAATTATGTTGACCCGATCTGTCTACCAACGCGTATTGAAATACCCAACCCACACCTGTGGCATCCGGGCCCAGAGTGGGTCTCACATCGGCGGGCAATTTGCCTTGTGCTGAATTGAGGTACTCCAAGACCCGCGAACGCGCCCAATAGAGATCGGTGCCTTCATCAAAAATGACGTAGACAAACGAGAGTCCCATATAACTCTGACCTCGCACGGACTGTACTTTAGGGGCTGCTAACAGTGAGGTCGTGAGTGGATAGGTGATCTGATCTTCCACCAAATCGGGGCTGCGTCCAGGCCACTCGGTGTAGATAATCACCTGCACATCAGAGAGGTCGGGAATGGCATCCAACGGCGTCGCAAGCAGAGATTTATAACCCCAAAACGTCGCAGCGATTACGATCAGCAGTGTCATTAACTGATTTCGTGCACAGTAGCTGATGAGCCACTCAATGGGGCCCAGATGGAAACGGTTGGTTTCATTCACCATGACGCACCTCCCTCCTTCAGTTTGCTCTCAGCAGCAATGAGAAAGTTACCCGAAGTCACTACCGTGTCACCCGCCTCCAAGCCGTCCAACACCTCAATCCAGTGGCGATTACGCTGACCGGTTTTGATCTTACGCGGAGCCAAACGCCCCTCACCCAGATCAAGAAAAACCACGCGCGCTTCTCCCGAATAGAGTACCGCCGACTCCGGCACCAGCAAACGCCGCCCTAACTCAGCCTTGAGTTTGAGCTGAGTGTACATATTGGGACGCAAAACACCGTCGCTGTTGTCCAGCACCACTCGCACCCGCGTGGTGTGAGTATCGCCTTCCATAAAGGGGTAGATAAAATCGACCTTGGCCAAAACGTCACGACCCTGCACTTCGGGCAAAAGCACCTCAACCTCCATCCCCACCTTGATCAGAGGCCGTTCATAATCGTAAACCTGAGATTCAACCCACACGCGAGAAAGATCAGCAATGCGCAACAACCTTTGCCCAACCTTGAAAGCGGAACCGGCAACCACCTGTTTGTCGATGACGATGCCGCTGGCAGGAGCCAAAATAGCAACGTATTCCTGTGCTTGACCGCGTTTTTCTAGAGCCTTTATCTGGGATTTAGTCAGCCCCCATAAACGCAATCGACGCTGCGCGGCAGCCAAGCGGTGCTGACTTCCCTTAACTGAAACACGACGCAATAACTCCAGATACGCCTCCTGAGCACTCAACAGCTCGGGACTGTAAACGGTGAATAACGGCGCGCCCTTTTTTACCGTTATACCGACAGAATTGGCGTACAGCGTACCGATCCAACCATTAAACTTCAGAGTCACATCCCGTAAGCGCGTCTCATCATAGGTCACCCTGCCAGCCGCACGAATCACCACGCGCAACGCTTTGCGTTCGACTTGTGCCGTCGTAACCCCGATCAACTGACGACGAGCCGGATCAACTCGCACCGTGCCAGCGACGTGCTCGCCTACATCAGCGCAGGTGGCGCAGCGCAAGCCCTTACGACCGGTAGCCAAATCAAAACGAATGCGGCCTTTTTTCGTACCGGCTTCAATCTCAATGGTCAGTGGCCACTCACCGCCCATCGACGGCTGAAATTCACCCTCGTAGCGCCCGACACCGGCCTCTCTCATCTCTGCCGGAGCGTACATGGCGGGCATGCTGCCCATCGCAGGCATCACCGCCACCGCTTTGAGTGTCGCCCCGCTCACAGGCTGCCCCATCTGATCTTGCAGCCAAAGTGTCACACGATTTTTACCCACTTTGGGCCTCTCAGAATCCAGCTCCAGCCTCACCTTAAATGAACCCGCCGTATAAAAAGGTTCAGACACTGTAGCTGCCTTAATGGGACTTAAAAAAACAACACATAAAAACAACAGGCTCTGCCTTAGGATTTGGCTCATGACTCACCTCCAAAACGAGTCGTGAGCTCCCCGCCAACGACGTACTCCAATGCCGCTAAACGCCGATGGTAATTCGCCCGTGTTTGCTCCTGTTGCAATCGAGTCTGCATCACACTTTTCTCTGCGCTGATGAGATCAAGAAAATTACCACTGCCTGCTTCGTAGTCGGACTGAGCGGCCTGTAGATTCTCTTGCGCAAGAGGCAATAAACGAGTTTGGTACAGGCTCAAAACACGCTCACTTTCACGCACGTTTTCCAGCGCGTGCTGCACATCACCCATAAGTTGAGAAACTTTGGCGCGCTGCTGAAAATCGAGGCTCAAAGTCATCGCCCGTGCCTCCACTTTTGCTGCACTGCGCGTATCTTGAAGCGGAATATTGATCGAGGCTCCAACGGTGAACTGCTTCTCACTCTGATTCCAAAGGCTGTTGTAGCCTGCACTGAGCTTAATATCGGGATAGTCGTCACGCTCGACCAAGCTTGATCTGTAACGACTTGCCTCTGTACGTGCGGCCAACATACGCAGCGCGGGATGCGTTTCTAATGCTCGCGTTCGCAGTTGCTCTACCGTTGGTAATGAAATGGGATCTGGTAACCCCATCGGAAGCGGCAGTGGTTGATCGGGAAGACGTTGCAACAGCGTATTGATGCTTGCCAATGTATTCCGGCGACGGCGTTCTAAACGGATGTCACGGTGTTCCAGCAGCATCTGCTCCACTTCAGCACGCAAAACATCCTGCTGAGAAGCACGACCTGCCGAATATTTAATCTCGGCGATGTTTTGAAACGCCTGCAACAACGATCTATTGATGCCGTTGATGCGAAGAGCCGCATGCACAAAATACCAATCAGCGTAAACCGCCTTACTGATTTCCGTCAATTTCAAGCGCATCTGTTCAATGCCCACAAAAGCCACATCGGACTCAGCGCGAGCAACCTTAACGCGCAAGTCGCGTTTTCCTGGCCAAGGCAATCGCTGTGAGAGAGACCATTTTTGCCCCACAGCCACCCCTTTCGCTCCCACTGTTTGCGGTGCAAGAGTGTACGAAAGAACAGGATCATCAAAGGCTCTGGCCTGCTCAACACGCACGTTTGCCGCCGACCAAGCTGCTTCCATTGCGGAAATATCAGGGTGACGTGCCAACACCGCTGCCACCAAATGAGATGAGGTTAGTAACGCAGTATTAACAAAAGGGCTATCGACCTCAACGGCCACCAACGGCTGGCAAACAACCCACCCGAATAAAACAACGCTCATACGCGAGCCTGTGTAACGCTTCGTATTGTGCATAAAACACCTTCATTATTCTTAATGAAACTCAAACTGAATCAACGCCAACCAAGAACGAAACAACACGCCCAAGGTGAAAAGTTACGGTTGAATTCAGTCCCTACGTTAAAAAAGTAAGGAACAAAGGTGTGATCAAATACGAAAGCGACCGGTCAGAAAATAGACCGTCTTATCAGGCAGGGGAGAGGAAAAAACAAGATTAAAAGAACGGCTGCAATGAATGCAGGCGATTTCAGCACCGTCAAATAAAAGCAAAGGGGACGCTTGCGGAGCATCGAACAACACAACCTGTTGAAATTGGCTGCCGACCGTCTGCGCTATTTGGGACGATTCATAAGAGACCGTGCAACAGCCCTCATTTATCAAACCCGCTTGATCCTGACAAGCGCCCCCCAGTTCACAACTCAGCTCCATTTCACCCGGCTCATCACAACAACACACCGTACTGAGACGCTCATGCTCCATCTGTTCACAGGCATACAACGTCTGAAATTGGGTCAACGCCGCCATGAAAAAAAACAGGGCGATAACGAAACGGCGTACGGCTCGGCTTTGCATCATTTACACTCTGCTATCCCATCTTATTCAAGCAAACAACACTCCGTCAGAGTGACCCAAAATGAATTGGTTCTCTCAACAGCAATAAAAAGCACCTTAGTCCAGCGACGGTATCTGCAAATCCTGCAAATACGCACGGAATCGCTGCTTGAGCTGCGGGTGTTTCAAAGCGTATTCCACCGTCGCTTGCAAATAACCCAGCTTACTGCCGCAATCAAAGCGTTTGCCTTCAAACTCATAAGCCAACACCTGCTCTTTTTGCAGCAGTTTCACAATCGCATCGGTGAGTTGAATTTCATTGCCTGCATCTCGTCCCGTCAGTTCTAATTTTTGGAAAACAGAAGGCGATAAAATATAACGCCCCACCACCGCCAAATCAGAAGGCGCTTGATCCAACGTGGGTTTTTCCACCATCGCCTTAATCTGCAATAAATTTGACTCCAAACGCTGACCATCAATCACGCCATAACGACTCACTTCCGCCATGGGCATCCGCTCAACCCCGAGCACCGAGCAGTGGTGACGGTTGTAGACCTCCACCATCTGCGACAAACACGGTTGCTCGCCGCCATCAATCAAATCATCAGCCAAAATCACCGCAAACGGCTCATCGCCCACCACCGGTTTGGCACACAACACCGCATGTCCCAAACCCAAGGCTTCCGGCTGGCGAATGTAAACGCAGTCCACATGGGGCGGCAAAATGTTGCGCACCAGATCCAACATCTCTTGTTTGTCCGCCAGCTCCAGCTCACGCTCCAACTCGTAGGCTTTATCAAAATGATCAGGAATTGAACGCTTGTTGCGGCCGGTGATAAAAATCAAGGTTTCAATGCCCGCCGCCACCGCCTCTTCAGCGGCGTACTGAATCAAGGGTTTATCCACAATGGGCAGCATCTCTTTTGGATTTGCCTTGGTGGCAGGCAGAAACCGCGTACCCATGCCTGCTACTGGAAAGACCGCTTTTTTAATTGCTTTCATTGCCAATTCCAGTCTCTCCGTTTCTTCCCAGTTCTAAATTTTTAGTCGCCCCGCACAACAACTCATAGGCAAGGGTGCTCGACGACTGTGCTACCTCATCCACCGGCAAACCTTCCCCCCAAAGCAGCACCTCGTCACCCACTTTGGCCTCTGGCACAGCACGCAAGTCAACATTAAGCAGATCCATCGACACACGGCCAATCAATGTGGCCCGTTTTCCGGCAATCAACAGCGGTGTACCCACCACAGCCTGACGTGGATAACCGTCACCGTAACCGATAGCCACCAGCCCCATAAGCGTATTTTCTGGTGCCGTCCAACTGCCAGCGTAACCCACCCTCTGCCCTTTGCAGATCGGCTTAATCGCCATCAGACGACTGGACAAACTCATCACCGGACGCAAATTCCAATCGGCAGCCGTACCACTTACAAAAGGGTTCGCTCCATAAAGCATTAAACCTGGGCGCACCCAATCAGCGCGACTCTCAGGAGTGGCCAATAAGGCCGCCGAATTGGCCAGACTGCGCTCACCAGCCAACCCCTGCGTACAGTCATTAAAACAGGCCAACTGCTGAGCGGTAACCGGGCTGTCAAGCTCATCGGCAGAGGCCATGTGACTCATCAGCCCCACCTCATGTTGCACCACTGAACTGCGTTTAAGCTGTTGATACACCTCTCGAACGTCCGCCGGATAAAACCCCAAACGCCCCATACCCGTATCGATTTTCAGCCAGATGCGAATGGCCGCCGAGTCTGAATCACGCAACATCTGTAACTGCTCGGCATGATGCACCACCGCAATCAAATTCAACTGGGCAAACAGCTCTATTTGCTCAACGTCATGGAAGCCCTGCAACACCAAAATGGGCTGAACAAGACCCGCATGACGCAGACGAATCGCTTCGTCCAAACAGGCCACGGCCAAGCCATCCGCGTGTTGCAACGCTTTCGCAATCGCAATCAAACCATGGCCATAGGCGTTGGCTTTCACCACCGCCATCACCCGACTGCCCGCAGCCGCTGTTTGCGCCACAGCCAAGTTGTGCCGCAAAGCGTCCAGATCCACCTTGGCAGTGGCCGCTCGCTTCACTCAAACTCCTCATCGCCACCGTACATCTCCGGCGAAAAGTTCTCAAAACGGGTGTATTGTCCCAAAAAGGTCAAGCGACAGGAACCAATTGGACCGTTACGCTGTTTGCGAATCAAAATTTCTGCACTGCCTTTGGCTTTGCTCTCTGGGTCATACACTTCATCGCGGTAGATAAAGGCAATCACATCGGCGTCTTGCTCAATGGCACCGGACTCACGCAGATCCGACATCACCGGACGTTTATCAGTACGTTGCTCCAAGCTTCGATTCAGCTGAGAGAGCGCCAACACCGGTACATTCAGCTCTTTCGCCAGTGCTTTTAAGTTCCGCGAGATCTCTGAAATTTCACTGGCACGGCTCTCCATCGCACTGCCACGACCACTGCCCTGCATCAACTGCAAATAATCGATCACAATCATGCTCAAACCGTGTTCACGTTTCAGTCGCCGCGCCCGCGCCCGCAATTCCGAGGAATTCAGAGCCGGTGTGTCGTCCACAAATAAGTTTGATTTTTGCGTCAATAACGAAATGGATGAGGTGATGCGTGGCCAATCAGAATCTTCCAACTGACCGGTACGCAATTTTTGCAGCTCCACCCGTCCCAGTGAAGCGATCATTCTCATCGCCAACTGAGAACCGGGCATCTCCATACTAAAGACCGCCACCGGCTCATCTTGAGTCAACGCCACATGTTCAGCAATGTTCATCGCAAAGGTGGTTTTACCCATCGAAGGACGACCAGCAATAATCACCAAATCAGAACGCTGCATCCCAGAGGTCATCTGATCAAACTCATCAAACCCCGTGGCAATGCCGGTAATCGGATCGTCATTGGTGAACAGCGTGTCAATCTGATCCACCGCATCACTCAAAATCGAACGGATGTTTTCAAAACCCTGTTTATTACGGCTGCCCTGCTCGGCAATGGCAAACACCTTGGTCTCCGCTTCATCCAATAACTCCGCACTGCTACGACCCTGAGAGTGATAGGCCGAGTCGGCAATTTCATGCCCCACCGCTGCCAGTTGACGCAACACCGAACGCTCCCGCACGATGTCCGCATACGCGGTAATGTTAGCCGCACTGGGGGTGTCCCGTGCCAAGGTGCCTAAATAGGCCAGCCCTCCGGCGTTTTCCAATTCGGAGTGTTCTTGTAACCACTCGGAGAGCGTCACCACATCCAGTGGCGACTCAGCCGCAGCCAAAGCCTGAATGGAACGAAAAATCAGTCGATGATCACGGCGATAAAAATCGTCCTCTGCCACGCGATCGGCAATGCGATCCCAAGATTCATTGCTCAACATCAAACCACCCAGCACCGCCTGCTCCGCTTCTACAGAGTGAGGCGCTACCTTAAGGGCTTGAACCTGCTCATCCATGGGCGCTTCAAAATTATCAAAAAAGTCACTCATGAAGGCAACACGACTCCGCACAAAGTGCAATGGGGTTGGAACGCGCGATTATATACGCAAAAAAAAACGGCTGCACATGGGCAGCCGTTCTTAAAGCGATGTTAAAACAGACTGTTATTCAGTCGCTTCAACCACCACTTTGACCACGGCATCCACATCACTGTGCAGATGCAAGTCAATATCAAACTCACCCACGTTACGCAACGGCCCTTCGGGCAGACGCACTTCGCGTTTTTCGATCTCAACACCGGCTTCAACCACCGCTTCAGCAATGTCAGCCAAACCAATGGAACCGAACAACTTGCCTTCGGTACCGGCTTTAGAAGCGATGGTCACAACCATGCCTTCCAGTTTATCGGCACGGGCTTGAGCCAGAGCCAATTTCGCCGCCGCTTCTTTTTCCAGTTCGGCGCGAGAGGCTTCAAACGCCTCAAGGTTACGTTTGGTCGCCATTTTAGCCAAGCGACTTGGTACCAAATAGTTACGTGCATAACCTGGTTTTACTTCAACCAGATCACCCAAACCGCCTAAATTTTCAACTTTATCAAGCAAAATAACTTGCATTGTATTATCCCAACGTCAAAGAGTACTGCCACAAAACGATCAAACGCTTGTCCAGCCTCCACTTAATGATTAGATGAAACACCCTTACTTATACGAGCACGAATATCGCCCCACGCATCCACCATCCCCAAACCCGCCAACGCCATCGACACCTGCGGCAGCATAAACAGCAAACCCGCATACAGCACCACCAGCCAACGACCGTTTACTTTTTTCAGCACAACAATGGCATGCACCACCGCCAAGCCCTGAAACAGAAACAGCGTCACCGCCACCGAGGCCAAAGCCGCCAGCAGAGGCGAGCCCACCAGCAACGACAACAACAAGACAGCCACCGCCAGCAGAGAGGCTCTCAAACCGAGTCTCAAGTTATGAAACTCCTGCTGAAAACCGCCCTGATTGTAGAGCCGTGCTTGCCACCACCGTGCAATCAGCAAACTGACGGTCAAACTGACCACCAGCATGGCTGCAATCGCAGCGGTCATCATGCTCGATAACTCGGCCAACATCTCGGTTTGCTCATCGGCTGACAACTTCAGTTCGGCGAAAAAATCCACCATAAACGGACTGAGCATCTCGCTCCAGACCCGAGTCTGATCCGGCACCAACAAGAAGATCATCAGCACCAGCACCACTGCCAAAGCAGCAACACCGTGCAGACTGATCGCCAATGAAACGCGGCTTCGCAGCAAATACGCCACCAGCAACATGGGCAACCAGTTAAACAACATCAAACTCAAGGCTTGCATCAGCAGCAACTGATTGACCGTGGCGGTCACCAACAAGGTAGCCAACAACGCCATGCCCAAGGCTTTAAACGCAGCGGGCAGACCTTCACGCAGACAGACCAGCGCCAAAATGGCGTTACTCAGCCAGACCAAGGGCGGCAGCATCAAGGAGAACAGCAATAACATGCTGCTCACTAAAGCCGCTTGAAACGGGCCACGCATGGCGAATGTAGCAAGAGCGATCATAGAGTGTGTCGTATCTCAGCGATCAGTGTTGATCGCTGTAAGGCAGCAGTGCCAAAAAGCGAGCGCGTTTTACCGCCGTTGACAACTGACGCTGGTAACGTGCTTTGGTACCCGTGATGCGACTGGGGACAATTTTACCAGTCTCGGTCACATAGTTTTTCAGCGTATCGAGATCTTTGTAATCAATCTCAACCACATCTTCGGCGGTAAAACGGCAATACTTTCTGCGTCTAAAAAAACGAGCCATGATCTATTCCTCTTAAATTTGGTCGAAAGCCAACGCTTATTCAGCGTTGCTGGCAGGAGCAGGAGCAGGAACCGCATCAGCAGCGGGCGCCGCTTCTTCAGCAGGAGCCGGAGTGGCATCCGCCGCTGGTGCTGGTGCTGGTGCTGCTGCACGAACTTCTTCTTTTTTCGCCAAGAAAGAGGCTTCACTCTCAGCCGCTTTACGGCTCAGAACCATGTTACGCAACACAGCGTCGTTGAAACGAAACACTTCGGTCAGCTCATTCAGAGCCTCTTTGCCACATTCAATGTTCATCAACACGTAGTGTGCTTTATGGATTTTGTTGATTGGGTAAGCCAATTGACGGCGACCCCAATCTTCCAAACGGTGGACGGCACCGCCGGAATTTTCGATGATGCCTTTGTAACGATCAACCATCGCTGCAACTTGTTCGCTTTGATCTGGGTGAACCAGAAATACCACTTCATAGTGTTTCACAAAACACTCCTTTCGGGTTGGCAGCCTTATCCTAAAGGGACGAAGGCAAGGAGAAGGAGACCCAGAGAAAAACCTCAGGCACTCCCGTAAGGGAGCGGATTCTACGGAAGCTGACGGGGTAAAGCAATCTTAGAAACAGATTGTTACCACTTACGTTTTTTCAAACGCGGGAAAATCACCCCTTCCCAGACCCCATGCCAGCTCAGCGCATCGTAACGGCGGTTTTTTTCTCTCAGTTCAGCCATCAGGTCAGCGGTTATTTTTTCCACCTTAAGCTGCAATTTTTGGCAATTGGGCTGGCTTAAATTGAGTAAATTTTGATCTATTTTATGTGCTGTTTGACGCGCAAAAAAACCGTGTTGATGTTCATGCGCAGTCAAAGCCCGATGGTAACGCGCCCACTGTTTTTGCCATTTAACATGCGCCTGATCTTTATTGACCCAGTTGGGCAAGGTGTAATGTTGGTCTAAAACCACCGTCACCGAGACAACGCGACAGCCCTGCCGATTCACGATTTTTTCATAGCTCCAGCGCAAACGGCTGCGCGCCATGCCATGAAAACGCTTCCCGCGATGATCTTTCGGGCCATGCAGGCTAAGCTGATAGCGCAGCGCCAAGGGCGCAGTTGCACGAAGGTCGTAATACTCCGTTGTGCTGTTTTCCGAGACATGCGCCAAAGTAGAAAACGGTAATAAAACCGCCCAAAAAGGCCAAAACCTGATCAAACATTGCAATTTAAGGCACTCTCTGTAGGATATTGAAGCAGCTTAGAACGAATTTTAATCATAAAAACAGCGCTGAGGAGAGAATAAAACAATGAGGAAACTGAACACCTACTGGTTATTAAGTCTGTTTCTATTCACCTTCTCTCTTCAAGCAGCCCCCTCCATTTCCAGCGATATCAGCCAAACAAGACAAGTTGCGAATCCCGTTGAACTCGCCTATCAAGCTGAATTTTACCAACACGATGGCAATGACATCCTCTATTTGATCGACCAAGACTCGCTGAGTGTTTTTCGCTGGTCAAGTATCAGCAACAGTTACCTCAGCAGTTGGGCGTTACTCGATCCACCCACCTCAGTCGCTCTATCCACAACACATAATCGCCTCTACTTGGGCTACTCCAGCGGCAAAATCAGTTACTTTGATCTCAGTCTGATCAACCCTGTAGAAACTCACTTTGCCAATTTAACCCTATCTGTAAAACACCTACTTGCTACCAACAACCATCTATTTGCCACGGATTTGTCTGGTTTCTGGGCGACGCATTACAGTTTTGATATTAACGCGACTCTGCTTGACTCCAAAATGTCCAATGACCTCAGTCTCGAGTATGTTTGGAATCCCGTCAATAACCGTATCTATCATTACAACACCTTTTTAAACAACACCATTGAGTGGCAAGAGATTGATCAAACAACAGGTTTATTTACTCTTAGCGGCTTCGCCCCCTATCAAGCAAACAGTTTCCTCACGATCAACTTTCCCTTACGTCTCAGCGACGACGGACTGTCCCTGTTAAACGGGGAAGGGAAAATCCTTGACGCAACATCACTCACTCTACTCAATACCTTACCCAACACTGTTTCGGATGCCGCTTGGATTAATGGCTCATTGTTTACAGTTAAAAAGGCTTCACCCGAGCTGCAATTTTGGGATAACAACTACGGATTAACGGCAAACTATCCGCTACTGGACAGCCGCTCAGCACGGATTTTCAACTCCAATGGAAAGTTGCTGTTGGTAAAACAGCTCCCTAATGGCCCCGCATTTAGCCTTTTCGATCCAAACAACCTTCCTGACAGTGACGGTGATGGCACTCATGACCTAAGCGATAACTGCATTTCACTCATCAATCCAGCACAACTTGATAACGACGTGGATGGACAAGGTGATCTTTGCGATCTGGATGACGACAACGATGGCCTGCCCGACACACTGGAAGTTCAACTGGGTCTAAATCCTCTCAACGCCAGCGATGCCGAAGGCGATCTAGACAGCGATGGTTTTAATAATCGAGTGGAATATCTACTAGGGTTTGACTTAAACAACGCGGCTTCAATCCCAACAGCGTTAACAACCTATCAAGAAGGTTTTGAAAATGGCTGGCCAGCCGGTTGGTTTAACCCAAGCAATCTTGGCTGGACACTTCAAGCAGGTGGTTTTGAAGGACAACACGCTCTCGCATCAACCCCAGTTACAGACACACTTTTAAGCAATGAAGTCAATTTTACAGCTCTATTTGGTCAAGAGGGCTCTTTCAGTTTTCAATTTAAGTCCACCAGCGATAGCTACAATACCTACTTACTCTTGTCAATTGATGGTGTGACAGTACCTGCGACCTTTTTATACGGTTCCAAACTCTGGAGTTTGGCAAGTATCATCGTCCCAGCAGGTTTGCATACCATTACCTTTAAAATGGTTCTCAATTATTCCAGCACAATTGAATCTAACAATTCTTATCTTATCGACAACATTCAATTTGGAGCCGATAAAGATCAAGACGGTGTTATCAACCTTCTCGACAACTGCCCAATTGT
The DNA here is from genome assembly GCA_030949385.1 of Gammaproteobacteria bacterium. Taxonomy (NCBI): domain Bacteria; kingdom Pseudomonadati; phylum Pseudomonadota; class Gammaproteobacteria; species Gammaproteobacteria bacterium. Next base: position 373,305 of record JAUZSP010000001.1, read on the forward strand.
TTCCAATCCTCATCAAACTGACAATGACCAAGACGGCCTTGGTAATGCCTGTGACCCAGAACCCAATACAGCCAATATTAATATCGACAGCGATGGCGACCTCATCCCTGACTTTAGTGATAACTGCCCTAACACCCCCAATCTGGGACAAGAAAATTTCGACTTCGATAGCCTGGGCGACCTGTGTGATGCAGATTTAGATGGCGATGGCATTAATAATGACGTCGAACAACGTTATACTTTTCTGAATGAACGTGATCCCACTGATGCAAACACAGACTTTGATTTCGATGGTTTATCAAACCGAGCTGAAATTCTGCTGGGTACTGCACCAGACAGAGGAAATGCAGCACCAACCATATCTCTGCTTGAATATTACCCACTGGGCAATCTGACATGGAATTACAGCGATTCCTTCGACAGTCTACAAATTTCAATGCAGACCAGCAGCAAAACGGGTCAATTTGAAATTGAATATCGCTCGAATGGGAGTTTGTTATACATCGATCATATAGAGCTGCGCTCGAACGGCGTCTATCTGCTCAAAAGCCAAGACCTCGGTGACAAAATCACCATCAGCTATCAAAATTTTCTGTTCATACCCAGCCAGATAAAACTGGGAGAAAGCCTCATTTCCAACTGGAGTGCAACTGCCAGTCAAAATGGACAAACTGTTCCATTAACAAACTGCACTCAAACAATCAGTTCTATTTCAGTCAATCAACAACGATGGAATAACAAAGACCATCTATCAATTGACTTAACAAATCAGGCCAGCTGTCAAAATAGTGGCTCTCTTTTCGATATTCGCACTACGTATGTGAAAGGAATCGGTGAAATAACAATTGAACAATTTTCACTGGAGACCTTAACCATCACCTCCCTAGCTGACCTATCACAAGTCGCCAGCGGTACAACTTCTGGTGGCAATGGTAGCAGCGGCGGCAGCCTACCGTGGTTTGCCCTGCTGTTATTCGGCCTGCGTTACTGCTCTGCAAAACCCAAGAGGCACTGACCCTCAAACCACCTCGATCAACTCCAGCGTATTGCCGTCATCATCACGGCAAAACAGCGCCCTGCGCCCCGATTTGCTTAAGGTATACACGCGCCCTGCTGTTTCCAACGCATCAATCACCTCCTGTAAATTCAACACCGAAACCGCCAAATGGCGATCACGCCCACCGTGCTCCGGTCGCCCTTCAATGGGGTCAGGATTGGGCAGCTCCAACAGATGAATCTGCTGTTCGCCCAGATTCAACCACGCACCAGCAAAACCGAGATCGGGGCGATCTTCACACACCTTCAAGCCCAAAATACCCTGATAAAACGCCAAGGCTTTGGCCGTATCCGCCACCACAAAACTGACGTGGTGTATTGCTTTGATGTTCATCCTTTTCCTCCCTTTGCTGAAATGCACCGCAATGGCTTATAATCGAGCCTTTTTGTCGCAGAGACTTTGTATGAACTCGGATCTGGCTCGCCTGCAACCCTACCCCTTTGAACAACTCAAACACCTGCGCGCTGGGGTCGTCGCCAATGCGGCATTATCCCCCATTGCACTGGGCATTGGCGAACCCAAACATCCGCCACCGGAATTTGTCCTGCAAACTCTGCGTGACAACCTTGACGGCATCGCCAACTACCCACTGACCAAAGGCAGCACCGCCCTGCGCCAGAGCATTGCCGCATGGCTGACGCGCCGCTTCAAACTGCCTACCGAAAGCCTTGATCCAGAGCAACACGTTCTGCCCGTCAACGGCACCCGCGAGGCGCTGTTTGCTTTTTCGCAAGCGTTGCTGAACCGCAACAGCCAAAAAGATCTGGTTTTGATGCCCAACCCCTTCTATCAAATTTACGAAGGTGGGGCGCTGCTGGCCGGTCTGCAACCGTGGTTTTACAACACCGTCGCCGAGAATCAATTCCAACCCGACTTTGATGCCATTCCCGAGGTGGTCTGGCAGCGCTGCCAACTGCTGACCCTCTGCTCACCCAGCAACCCCACGGGCAGCGTACTCAGTTTGGCCACCTTGCAAAAACTGCTCAATCTGGCCGAAAAATACGACTTTATCATCGTCAGTGACGAATGTTACTCCGAGATCTACTTTGACGAACACCATCCGCCTGTCGGTCTGCTGCAAGCGGCGGCGGCGATGGGCAACCTTGATTACCGTCGCTGCGTGGTGTTTCACAGCCTCAGCAAACGCAGCAATCTGCCTGGACTGCGTTCCGGTTTTGTTGCTGGAGATGCCGCTCTGCTGAACACCTTTTTGCTTTATCGCACCTACCACGGCAGCGCCATGTCCCTGCCGGTGCAGGTGGCCAGCGTTGCCGCATGGAACGACGAAACACACGTCAAGGTCAACCGCGACCTCTATCGAGAAAAGTTTGCCGCCGTGCTGGAGATTCTCAAGCCTGTGCTGGAGGTACAACCGCCCGATGCGGCCTTTTACCTCTGGCCTAAAACCCCGATCAGCGACACCGAATTTGCCTTAGGCCTCTACCGCAAACAGAACGTTGGCGTATTGCCTGGCAGTTATCTTTCGCGCCCCGCACACGGCCTCAACCCTGGTAATCAGCAGATTCGCCTCGCACTGGTGGCCGAACTGAACGAATGTATCGAAGCCGCAGAACGCATCCGTGCCTACTGCGAAACCCTTTAACCCCCTCCAATTGAAGAAGAGTAAACAGAACCCATGAGTCACCAACAACTGCAACAGATCATCGAAGACGCCTTTGAAAAACGCGCCGAATACACCCCCGCCAACGCCCCCAGCGACCTGCGTGATTCCGTCAATCACGCCATTCAACTGCTCGACCAAGGCAAATTGCGCGTTGCCGAACAGCGCGGTGTGGGTGATTGGGTGGTCAATGAATGGTTGAAAAAAGCCGTGCTGCTCTCCTTCCGTCTCAACGACAACAAGCCAATGGACGCCGGTTACACTCAGTTCTACGACAAAGTGGAGTCCAAATACGCCGACTACACCCCCGAGCAATTTGCCGCTTCTGGGGTGCGCGTGGTGCCTTCGGCGCTGGCGCGTAAAGGCAGCTACATCGCTTCTGGCACGGTGTTGATGCCCTCTTACGTCAACATCGGTGCGTATGTGGATTCCGGCACGATGGTGGACACTTGGGCTACCGTTGGTTCTTGCGCGCAGATCGGCAAAAACGTGCATCTCTCTGGCGGTGTCGGCATTGGTGGTGTTTTGGAGCCGTTGCAAGCCTCGCCCACCATCATTGAAGACAACTGCTTTATCGGCGCACGTTCCGAGGTGGTCGAGGGGGTGATTGTTGAAGAGGGTTCGGTGATTTCGATGGGCGTGTACATCGGCCAGAGCACCCGCATTTATGACCGTGCAACCGGTGAAGTGCATTACGGACGGGTGCCAGCCGGTTCGGTGGTGGTCTCTGGCAACTTGCCTTCCAAAGACGGCAAATACAGTCTTTATTGTGCGGTGATTGTGAAAAAAGTGGATGCCAAGACGTTGAGCAAAGTGGGCATTAACGAGCTGTTGCGGGACATTTAAAGCGTTTCAAGGTGCAATGCCCAAGGGTTTTGCACCCAAACCCACCAATACCGCCAAGGTCATAATCCGTAAGCACTCAATAAACCCCACCTTGAAGTGAGCAGTCACATTGCGTAGACCTTAAACTCAGTTGCTCACATTCCAAGGCAACAGCGCCTCAATCTCTTCAACGCAGTTGGGACGAAGGGCGTTTTCGGCTCCGTTGTTGTCAATCTCCAAATGACCGTCTTCAAGGCACACCTGCCACTTCTGCCAATTTTTCTCCAGATAGCTCAACGCTTTACCCAACAGTCCTTTAGGCAAGACGTGATTCTGATTTTTGTCGAGCCAAGCTCGGAACTGTTGCAAGATCGGTTTGGCCTTCTGACACCTCTCGCCACAGCTGGATCACCTTAATTTTCAGGAGCTGCCCGCTGGGCAGTTAAGTTTACTTATTCAACTCACCGGACAACTACCCTGACACAGGGGGTAAGCTGCAAACACCGCCTAAAAAAGTCAAATCCATCACCACAAAACACCTCCCCCAACACAACAGGGATCACTTCCTAACCACCAAACGCGCCTGATCCAAGCGATTCAGCTCATCCAACTCGGCTTGCGTAAAGCCCGCTTGCAGCCGCGCCACTTCATCAAAAGGCCCGCGCAACGCCCCGCCCATGTGTTGATCCAACAAGGTTTTGAAGGTCTGCATCGGCTCTTCGCCCTCCTGTTCACAGGCATACAGAAACCACTCATTGCCAATTTTTACATGACCAATTTCATCGCGCTGAATGATTTTTAAGATCTCCACCGCACGCTGATCTTCAATCTGCTCCAATTTTTTAATAATACCAGGAGTGACATCCAAGCCCCGCGCCTCCAGCACCCGTGGCACCAGAGCCATGCGTTCCAATACGTTGTCTTGAGTTTTCAGCGCCATCTCCCACAAACCGTTGTGCGCCGGAAAATCGCCGTAATCCGCACCCAAGGTCTGCAAATGTTCACGCAACAGGGAAAAGTGCAACGCCTCCTCTTCCGCCACCAACAACCAATCCAGATAAAATTGACGCGGCATCTCAGCAAAACGGTACAGGGCATCCAGCGCCAAATTAATCGCATTAAATTCAATGTGAACGATGGCATGAATCAACGCTTGATGACCTTGCGCTGATTTTAAACTGCGCCGAGGAACCTTTCTTGGCTCCACCAACAGCGGCTTTTCCGGGCGGCCCGGCTGCTCTAACCGCTCCGCTGCCGACCGCTGCCAGCTTAATTTTTCCGCCCGCAGATCAAGCGCCAGTTGACGGATTTTTTCCACCTTCACGGTCGGATCAGACTCGATCAACGCCGCGTAAGTCGCTCTTTGTACGCTCAAGGTCATTTTTTTCTACCCAATCCAAAACGAAACAGCGCCCGACTCTGCAACGGCTTACTGCCCAAATGTTGATTTAACAGCGTTCTTAGCAGGCGCTTAATCGGCAATTTACACTCATCCGACAACACAAAAGGCGCGCTTAGCAGCGTCTTCACACAGGCGTAGGACAGAGGGAACGATGTCGTTTCAGCTTTAGACAAAGCAAACACCTCACCGCGCTCAAGATCAAAGGCAAAAGCGTTGATCGGCACACAGCGAATTTTTCTCCGGCAGCACCAGACGCGTAACCCAACAGCGCCAACAAGCGCAGCTCAAACAGGCGCAACACCGCTTCCAATGTATCGGGATTGTGATCAGAGAGTTGCACTAAACCCTGCTGATAAAGGGAAAACAGCTCCGGCAGTGGGTCTTCCCGCTCACTCAAACGCATGAGCAGTTCATTCAGATAAAAACCGCACAACAAGCTCTGTGAATGCAGTGCAAAGGCCGCCTGAGACTCCTCGGCATGAATCAAACTGTACAGCTCGCCTCGACCTGTCCAAGAGAGCAGCAGCGGTGTAAAAGGCTGCAACAGCCCGCGCCACGGCGATTTATTCCGCCGTGCGCCGCGCGCCACCAAACCGACACGGCCAAACTCAGGCGTATACACCTCCAGCAGCAGGCTGCTGTTTTGATAAGGACGACGATGAAGCACCAGCGCATCTTGCAATTCGACGCGCTGCGAACGACTCATTCCACCCCATAACCCAAACTGTGCAGAGCGCGTTCATCGTCGGCCCAGCCCTGTTTGATTTTCACCCACAATTTCAGGTTCACTTTATTATCAAACAATTTTTCCATCGCCTTACGCGCCCGAGTACCAACCTCTTTTAATTGCCTGCCGCCTTTGCCAATAACAATGCCTTTTTGGCCGCTGCGCTCCACCCAAATAATGGCGTGAATGTGATTGACGTTGTTCTCGTATTTAAACCGCTCAATCTCAACGCTCAAACCGTAGGGCAGCTCCTGATCCAACATGCGCGTAAGTTGCTCGCGCACCAATTCTGCCGCTAAAAAACGTTCGCTGCGGTCGGTCAATTGATCTTCAGGGTAAATCGGCATCTGCTCGGGCAACACCTGATTTACTGCGGTTTCCAAATGCTCAACGTTGCTGCCTTTTTTAGCCGAAATGGGGATGATCTGCGCAAAATCGTGCATCTCAGAGAGCTGCTGCAAAAAGGGGAAAAGCAGCTCTTTTTCCGGCACCTCATCGACTTTATTCACCGCCACAAACACCGGTGCCTCTGATTTTTTTAACTTCTCCAACACCAGCTGATCGTTGTCGCTCCAGATCAAGGCCTGCACCACAAAAATAATCGCATCCACATCGTGAACCGCGCTGCTGGCAGAACGGTTTAAGACCCGGTTCAACGCCCGTTTGCCGCCGCCATGAATACCTGGGGTATCCACATAAAGGGTTTGGATGCCGACCTCCGATTTAATCCCCAAAATACGGTGACGGGTGGTTTGCGGTTTGTGAGCGGTAATGCAGAGTTTCTGCCCTAAAATTTGATTCAGCAGAGTGGATTTGCCCACATTCGGGCGGCCAACAATGGCCACATAACCACAACGTGGCGGTTTTTCTTCAAACATAAAAATTCCAAAAAAACAGTAAGGTAAACTCAGCCTGTTTGGCTAAGTCTGTTTGGCGGTTTTTTTCAGCGTGACTTGCTCTAAAATCAGCAAGGCTGCCGCTTGTTCCGCTTTGCGACGGCTGGTAGCCGTGGCTTGTGAGAGGTGGTCTAACTCTTTAATTCGGCACTCAACGGTAAATTTTTGCTCATGCGCTTTGCCCATCGCATTAATAACTTCATAGGCGGGCAGAGCCAATTTACGCGATTGGAGATACTCTTGCAGACGGGTTTTAGGGTCTTTCAAAATATCACTGGAAGGAAGATTCTGCAAACGATCTTTGAACAGATGCAAAATCACCGTGCGGCAAGAATCAAAACCGCTGTCCTGATAAATTGCACCTAAAATCGCTTCCACCGCGTCAGCTAAAATAGAATCGCGCCGATAACCGCCGCTTTTTAACTCCCCGCCACCGAGCTTCAAACAATCACCCAAGTCAAGCTCACGGGCAATCACGGCCAGAGTTTCACCCTTCACCAAGCTGGCACGCAGACGGCTCAGATCGCCTTCGTTGCAGTTTGGTTTGAGCTGAAACAGTTCCGCAGCAATGACAAAATTTAATATGCCATCCCCTAAAAACTCCAGTCGCTCATTATTACGGCTGCCCACACTGCGATGAGTCAAGGCATCTTGCAACAGTTGCGGCTGTTTAAAAGAATACGCTAATCGGCGTAACAGAGCCGAAAGGGGGCGGTTTAAATCTCTCATTTAACGACTGAACTCACGTTTAAACACCAACACCCCATCCAAGTTACCCAACAAAGGGGTACGCACCTCATAATCGAGCAGTAACTTTATTCCATCATCTTTGTCACCCATTCGAATGACCAGTGCTTCACTGGCTTTCAATGCTCGTAAATTATTGATTCTAAAGCGTTGATTGATCGCTTGACGCATCGCCACTCGGCCTTTTTTTAACAGCGAGTCATCCTCCATCACCGACTTAGCCACAGAGACAACAGTAAAATAATCCACATAAACAGGGATTAAGCGGACAAATATCAGCAACAAAACCCCAAAAATAACGACATTGAGCATTTTTCCCAAGGTAATTGCACCGCTCTGACGCTGTGTGATCCGCATAATAATGACTCCACTATTCTATAGATTGCCCAAGCCGAGACCAAGTAACCCCCGACCCGTTCCAATTCATCCAGATTGCAAAGGCCCTGCCAACCAAATTTTCATCGGGCACAAAACCCCACACACGGCCATCATTACTGTTGTCCCGATTATCGCCCATAACAAAATAGTGGCCTTCTGGAACCGTGTAACGCCCCTCAGGGCTGTTGTAGCGGCTTGGCGTAATGAGCATGGAATGGTTCACCGTACCCAAATCTTCTTTAAACTCAACCGTCGCCAAACCACCACGCGCTTCTTTAGCGCTCTCAAACAGGCCTACTTTTTCCACTGAAATGCGCTCACCATTGATGTAGAGCACTTTATTAAAATACTCGACTTGATCTCCAGGCAGGCCAATCACCCGTTTGATGTAATCGACATTTGGGTTGCGAGGATAACGAAACACCGCCACATCCCCCCGCTTGGGCTTGCCCACATCGATCACTTTTTTATTCAAAACCGGCAAACGCACCCCATAGGAAAATTTATTCACCAAAATAAAATCACCCACCAACAGCGTTGGCAGCATCGAGCCTGAAGGGATTCGGAACGGCTCCACTAAAAATGAACGTAACAGCAGCACCACCAGCAACACGGGAAAAAAAGAACGGGCGTATTCAACTAAAATAGGTTCGCCTGGGCGCTCGCGCTTGCCTTCGACCTCCGACATCGCGCCCGGTTTAGCCAGTGCTTGGCTGCGTTTTTTTGCGAAAAAAAACGCATCAATTGCCCATACAACTCCCGTAATACCCGTTCCTATGACCAGCATTAAGGCAAAATCAAAATTCATTTACAAAGACCTTCTTATCGTTTTAAGCAAAAATAAATGTGTTATTTACGATCCACTTGCAAGACCGCCAAAAAAGCCTCTTGTGGAATTTCCACGCGACCAATCTGCTTCATGCGTTTTTTACCGGCTTTCTGTTTCTCCAGCAACTTGCGTTTTCGACTGATGTCACCGCCGTAACATTTAGCAGTAACGTTTTTACGCAACGCTTTAATGCTGGAACGGGCAATAATATGGCTGCCAATGGCCGCCTGCACCGCCACATCAAACATCTGCCGTGGAATAATTTCTTTCATCTTATCGGTCAGCTCACGCCCACGCCCTTGCGCACGGTCTTTGTGTACGATAATTGACAGTGCGTCAACACGATCACCGTTAATCAGCACATCCACTTTGACCAGATCCGCCGCTTGAAAACGTTTAAACTCGTAATCAAAGGAAGCAAAACCACGGCTGACGGATTTAAGCCGGTCAAAAAAGTCCAGCACCACCTCGCTCATGGGCATCTCGTAAGACAGAGATATTTGATTACCCAAATACTGCATGTTTTTCTGCACACCGCGTTTGTCGATGCAAAGTTTGATTACATCACCAACAAACTCTTGCGGCACCAAAATATTGGCCTCAATAATCGGTTCACGAATCTCATCCAGTTTATTGACCACTGGCATTTCAGAGGGGTTGTGGATGTAAAACAGCTCGCCTTTGGTATCCAATAACTCATAGACCACCGTCGGTGCCGTGGTAATCAAATCCAAATTGTATTCACGTTCCAGCCGCTCTTGCACAATTTCCATATGCAACATGCCAAGGAAACCGCAGCGGAAGCCGAACCCCAACGCCTGCGAGGTTTCCGGTTCAAAATTCAATGACGCATCATTGAGCCGCAATTTTTGCAACGCATCACGAAAATTATCGTAATCATCGGCACTGATGGGAAACAACCCAGCAAACACTCTCGGCTGCACCTCTTGAAACCCAGACAAGATCTCTTCCGAAGGGTTTCGCAAGGTGGTAATGGTATCACCCACCCTTGCTGCATCAATGTCCTTAATACCTGCGATAATGTAACCCACCTGCCCCGCACTGATCGAATCCGTCGGCAGACGCTTGGGGGTAAAGATTCCCACCTGATCAATTAAAAAATCACGCCCCGAAGACATCATGCGCAGTTTGTCTTTTTTCGCCAAACGCCCCTGCATCACGCGAACCAAGGTAATCACACCAACAAAATTGTCAAACCAAGAGTCAATGATCAACGCCTGCGTTGCCGCCTCAGGATCTCCTACCGGAGCTGGAACTCGCTCTACAATTTGCTCCAGCAGATCATCAATGCCCAAGCCGCTTTTGGCACTCACCAACAGCGCATCACCCGCTTCAATGCCAATGATCTCTTCAATTTCATTGATGACACGCTCAGGATCAGCGGCGGGCAGATCCACCTTATTCAAAACCGGCACCACTTCCAGCTCTTGTTCGATGGCGGTATAACAGTTGGCCACACTTTGCGCTTCCACCCCTTGCGAAGCATCCACCACCAGCAACGCCCCTTCACAAGCAGCCAAGGAACGTGAAACCTCATAAGAGAAATCCACATGGCCTGGCGTATCAATAAAGTTGAGGTGATAGGTCTCACCGTTACGCGCCTTGTAATCCAATGAAACGCACTGCGCTTTAATGGTGATGCCACGTTCCCTCTCCAGATCCATAGAATCCAGTACTTGCGCTTCCATTTCACGTTCGCTCAAACCACCACAGATCTGAATAAAACGATCAGCAATGGTGGATTTACCGTGATCAATATGGGCAATAATGGAAAAATTGCGGATGTTTTTCATCTACTCGGGTACCTTGATTGCAAGTGCCCGTCTTAGAGCGTCCTTGTCCAGCTGGTAAAAACAGATCTCGTTATCCCCATGATTTAACACTGGAACAAACTCGTTATAACGTTGTTTCAACTCTGTATCTCGATCAATATCAACCACTTCAAACTCAAATTGCCACTCAATACCCAATTGCTGCAACTCCCTTTGCATCGTTTCACACAAATGACAATAAAGGCGGCTGTAAAGGGTCAGTTTTGGCCTCATTTTTCAGCGAGTTTCAGTGCCAAAAAGATCGGTCCATCATGACGCTGCACCAAAACTGAAATGGAACGCCCCTTTTGCAAGGTTTTCATAATGGCATCAAAATCAACCACACTGTTGATCGCCTTGTTATCCAACATCACAATCACATCACCACTGCGAATGCCGCTGACCGCAGCGGGTCCCTTAAAGACTTTTTGCACCAGCACGCCAGCTTGCTGCAAACCCAGTTCTTGACGCAATTTGTCGTCCACCTCTTCGACTTCAATCGCCAGACGATTGCGTTCCTTGATACTGGATTTGGGTTTTGCATCGGCCAACTGCACCTGCTCCGGAAGCTCGCCAATCTTCACCTTAAGCTGCACTTTTTTGCCGTTGCGAATCACCTCAACTTGCGCCACTTCATCCACATGGATTCGCCCCACCAGCGGCGGCAGATCCGTTGAGGTCGAAACACGCTGACCATTAAAACGAGTGATGATGTCGCCCACCCGAATCTCTGCCGCAGCCGCTGGGCTGTTATCCAACACCCGCGCCACCAACGCTCCGTGTGCCGCCTCCATCGCAAAAGATTCAGCCAACTCACGGGTCACTTCTTGGATGATCACCCCCAACCAGCCGCGCGTCACCTTGCCTTTGGATTTGAGCTGCTCCACCACATCCATCGCCACTTCGATGGGGATCGCAAAAGAGAGCCCCATAAAACCACCGGTGCGACTGTAAATTTGTGAGTTAATCCCCACCACTTTTCCTTCCAAATTAAACAGCGGCCCACCGGAATTCCCTGGGTTAATCGCCACATCGGTCTGGATAAAAGGCACGTAATTCTCATTGGGCAAACTGCGCCCCTTCGCACTGACAATGCCCTGAGTCACACTGTGCTCGAACCCAAAGGGTGAGCCAATCGCCAGCACCCACGCCCCCACTTGCAAATTGCTGGAGGTGCCGATGTTCACCACCGGCAACGATTCGGCACTGACCTTCAATAACGCAATGTCACTGCGACCATCCACCCCAATGACTTTTGCCAACAGCTCACGCCGATCATGCAGGCGCACCACAATTTCGTCAGCGCCTTCAACCACATGATTATTGGTTAAAATATAACCATCGGAAGAAATAATAAAACCCGATCCCAGCGAGGTGGAATCTTGATACTCCGGCATCTCTCCGCCTTCACCAAAAAAGCGGCGAAACAGTTCACCAAAAGGGCTGTTTTCCAGATCGGGGATTTTATCCATACCGCGCGGCAAAAAATTGCGCCGCTCAACCCGCTTGGTGGTGCTAATGTTCACCACCGCCTTGTGGTTTTCCGCCACCAAACGGGTAAAGTCCGGCAAACTGGCCTGCACGGGCATGAATAAAAACGGCACAACCAACAGAGTAAGCCACTTAATCGCGGTCTTCATAGTTTCTCCTGCGAAACGGCAAAAATAGGGAATAATAATCAGCAAAGATCAAACAACAACTCAATCGGCTGACACATGCAGAGGCCACACTTTACGCAAAATGACCGGTTGATGGTGGGGGTTTTTTGAGATACGACGAGTGTAATAACGTAACCAAAAAAAGCCTAAACCTAATCCCAACAGGCCGCCAAAAATTGATCCAATTTCGACCCATTGAGGCTCTTCTATGAGCTGCTCTCCAAGTATGGCGAATAATAACATACTCAACAAGGGAGCGGCATAGACTGCCAAAGAGCCTTGTATCAAAGCCGCATCGGGAATCCCGACGACCACCGAATCACCCAAACCGGCAGAAATAGAGTTCAGCACCTTAATCCGGCTCATGCGACGACCCAGCACGTTGGCCAGCACCGACGTGCCGCAACCGCCACTGACCGCACAAGAACCACAAGCGGAGCGACGCTCCACTTCCACCCAAGCGTAGTCACCGTCAAGCTCGCTGATGCACGCCTGCTCTTCTATCATGACGGCTCTTTATCCGAAGAGGGCGTAACCGGTGTAATTGATTGAGCAATCAACTTAACGGTCTGCATCGGCACCTCTCCCACCACCGTAATTTGATGATCGCCAATGACTCGACCGTAGACCGTCACCGCACCCATTTTCGACATACCTTGGAAACGTTCTTTTTCCGAGAGCAACTTTTCAATAAAAATTGAGACACTGGCCAACCCATCGGAATAGACCGTATGAAAGATCGGCATACCCTTCGAGCTCATGGTTTTTTCCGTCTGAGAAGTTAAAACAAAACCCTCAGGCACCTCTTTAATGAACCACGGCGAGCTGAATTTAAGCGGTGCCTTGCTCTCTTTGCCATGATGCCAGATAAAACCTTTGCCACCAGAGATCGAAACAAAACGCTCCTTTGGCACTTTGTCCAACAGAGTCAGCTCGGTAAACATCACCACTTCAATGATTTTCCCCTCGGAATCCAATAAATCGGAGCGCAATAACAGATCGCTTTTTTGATCCAACCAAAGCCGATAGCCGTAACGAAACGCATCCTTAGGATGAATACTGAGCAAACGGGCATCACGCCCCACCACTCGCTCTCCTTCTGTTACCAACAGATCGTAAAAACGATCCAAACGTCCCACAGAGTCTGGCACAGTGGACAAAAAAGGCGAACGAGGATCAGATTTACTCACCGTCACCGACTGACTGTTGGGCCAAATACAGATCACAGAATGATTGTCTCGAATCACTTCACGAGCTTCGCCATTAAGAGAGAAGAGTCGCTCACGTTCATGTTCGCCATCATGGCCGTGCACAATGCGCATCAACTCCAACTCAGAGCCATGTTGATAGACAAAGACCCCTTCATAATTATGGGTTTTCATGGCAACGGACATGCGATCCAGCCACTGACGAACCTCGTCGGCAAACAGGGGTGAAGCCAACAGTGACAACAAGAGTATGACGAAGATCCGCATTTGAGTTAGCGCCCTATTGATCGTAACCAGCCAAACGAGAGTAAGGAACCACTCCCTGCACTTCACCCAAGACCGTGTGTTCCGTATGGGTGGCCAAATAACCGTTTAGACGTTTTTCAATCGCAGAACGGTGCAAATTCCAGCGCGTCCCTTGCAGCGGTGCGGCAACCAAACGCACATCCTGGCGAGGTTGTAATAACATCAAGGGCTGAGATTGCTCTGCCAACTGCTGATCGACACCTACCTCGTTTTGTAAACTTCGCAAACCCACAATGGAGACCAAAGCCACACTCGCGGCAATCGCAAAACCGGCGACCCCTTTGAGCAAGGTACTGCGAGTCAAAATTGTCCGCAACGCTCTAGGCGCTAAAATGGCCGGTTCATTATCGATGGCATCTCGCACCGAAGCGGCAAAATTGGTGCTCAACAGCGGCACATCACCTTGTACTCCATCAGAGATCAAGTGATAACGCCCCCACCTCAATTTCAAATCAACCTGCTCAGACTCCGCCATCAAATTTAATATATGTTTTTGCTCTCTGGCATCACTCTCTCCATCCATCAAGGCTGACAATGACTCATTAACTTGTTTATTCGTTGACATAATGTTCTTCCGTCTCATCAAGAAGAGGTTTTAGATTGTGATCTATCGCCTCACGCGCTCGAAAAATACGGGAGCGCACCGTGCCAATGGGACACTCCATCACTTGGGAAATCTCAAGATAAGACAACCCCTCCAGCTCCCGCAAGGTAATGGCCACCTTCAACTCTTCAGGCAACTCATTAATCGTGCGGTGTACCACCTCTTTCACCTCGTTGGACAACAACTCATGTTCCGGTGTTGCATAGTCCCTGAGTAAATCCGCCCCCTCGTACTGCTCCGCCTCTTGCGAATCCACCGTACCGAGAGGGGCTTTACGTCGATTGGAAACCAAAAAGTTTTTCGCTGTATTCACCGCAATGCGATACATCCAAGTATAAAAGGCACTGTCACCGCGAAAATTCTTTAAACCACGGTACGCTTTGATGAACGCCTCTTGCGCCACATCCTGAACATCCGCCGGATTTTTAACAAAACGCAAAATCAGGTGAGCAATTTTGTGCTGGTACTTCAATACCAACAGATCAAAGGCTGCTTTATCACCCCGCTGTACTCGTCTTACCAACTCAAGATCAATATCTCTCTCGCCCATTTGGGCAGACTCCTTACTCTTGCCGCCCAAATCGCTAGGATAGACCGCAAAATTTTTTGTTGGTTCTTTTTTTGTACCGCTTTTTCAAAAAAAGCAGGTAGAATGCCGCTGTTCGTTCGCCATGTTAAAACTTAATCGCCTTAACCCTCGCTCATGGGGGACAAAATACACAGACCGGCTCATCTCTACAAGCAAATGCAAAAAAAACAGAAACAATACGACGTTTTAATTATCGGCTCCGGTGCTGCTGGGCTGACTTTGGCTCTGCAATTGGCTCCTCATGCTCAAGTCGCGGTGCTCTCAAAAAGTGCTTTGAAAGACGGCAGCACCTTCTACGCCCAAGGCGGCATCTCCGCAGTCTTGGACAAAGAGGACAGTTTTGCCTCCCATGCTCAGGACACCCTCAATGCAGGGGCAGGTCTGTGCAACCCCGAAACCGTGCAATACGTGGTCACTCACGGCCCTGACAGCATTCATTGGCTTGAGTCATTGCAGATGCCGTTCACCCAATGCGACGATGACAACGGCGGTTCACACTACCATCTTACCCGCGAAGGCGGCCACAGCCATCGCCGCGTCATTCACGCCGACGATGCCACCGGCCAAGCATTGGCAAACACCCTAGAATCTCAATCACGCCGCCACCACAATATAACTTTGTTTGAACATCACAACGCCGTCGATCTGATCACCAAGCGCAACAACAAGGGCAAAAAAGAGTGCATCGGCGCTTACGTTCTCAATCGAGAGCGGCAACAGATCGAGACCTTCTTGGCTCCCATTGTCATTTTAGCCAGTGGTGGTGCCAGCAAAGTCTACCTCTACAGCAGCAACCCCGATGGTTCTACCGGCGACGGCATCGCCATGGCGTGGCGAGCGGGCTGTCAAGTAGCAAACATGGAGTTCATGCAGTTCCACCCTACCTGTCTCTATCACCCCAAAGCCAAATCGTCACTGATCTCTGAGGCGGTGCGCGGTGAAGGTGGAAAATTATTGTTGCCCGACGGCACTGCTTTTATGCATAAATTTGATCCACGCGCCGAACTCGCTCCCCGCGACATCGTTGCCCGCGCCATTGATCATGAAATGAAACGCCTCGGCGTTGATTGCCTCTATCTGGACATCAGCCACAAACCCGCCAACTTTATTCTCAAACACTTCCCGAACATTTATCAAAAATGCCAAATGTTTGGTATCGACATGACCCAAGAACCAATTCCCGTGGTACCAGCAGCCCACTACACCTGTGGGGAGTGGTGACCGATCTCAACGGTCGCACCCAACTCTCCGGCTTGTATGCCATTGGCGAAACCGCCCACACCGGCCTACACGGAGCCAATCGCATGGCCAGTAATTCTCTGCTGGAGTGTCTTGTTTTTGCCCGTTCTGCCGCCGAAGATATTATTAATCACCAACTCAATAAACCGCGAAAAAACAGAAATATTCCCCTTTGGGATGAAAGTCGGGTCACCAATTCTAACGAAGAGGTGGTGGTCTCCCACAACTGGGATGAACTTCGGCGCTTTATGTGGGATTATGTGGGTATTGTGCGCACCAACAAACGTTTGCAACGAGCAAAAAACCGAATTGAACTGTTGCAAAGAGAGATAAACGACTATTACGGTAACTTCCGCGTCAGCAGTGACCTACTGGAGCTGCGCAACTTGGCACTGGTCGCGGAGTTAATTATTCGCTCTGCCCAACAAAGAAAGGAAAGTCGAGGCCTTCATTACACTCTCGACTACCCAAAAATGTTAAACCAAGCAAAAAACACTCTTTTAACCCCTGCCGAAGACAAAGGAATATCATGAGCACCCCACTTGCTCCTCTTCTGGTCGAAACAAAACAGCTCGAATCACTGCTGGGCAACAAAAAATTATTGGTCATCGATGTCTCACGCCCTCAGGTCTACCGCCACTACCATATTCCAGGCGCAATCCATCTCGACTACACTCAGATCATTCGTTTTGCCCCACCCATTGGCGGTTTGCTGCCCAGCAGCGAGCAATTTAATCGCCTCATGTCTGCCATCGGTTTAACCCCCAACACCCATGTGGTGGCTTATGATGACGAAGGTGGTGGCAATGCAGCACGTCTGTTGTGGACCTTAGAAGCCTTTGGCCACAAACACGTTTCATTGCTCAACGGCGGCCTACACAGCTGGGCGAACGAAGGTCACCCCCTCAGCAACAACCCCGTCTTCCCAGAACCCCAGCCTTATCAAGCCCTCTTCAAAGGCTACAACGTTGCCGACCAAGCGTATATTTTAGAACACCTTGATAACCCTAACGTGCAATTTTTAGACGCCCGCTCCAAAGCGGAATTTGACGGCAGCGAAGCCTACTCAAAACGTTCAGGGCGCATTCCAGGTGCGATTCATTTCAAATGGAGCATCGGCCTTGATCCAACAAAAAACTTACGTTTTCGCTCCAAAGATGAAATATCCACGCTCTTGTTAGCGCGCGGCATCGAGCCTGAACAGGAAGTCATTGTCTACTGCCAAACCCATCACCGATCAGCTCTGAGCTGGTTTATGCTCAAATACCTCGGTTACGCCAAGGTCAGGGGTTATCCAGGATCATGGTCTGATTGGGGCAACTGTGATGACACCCCCATCGAAACCGATCCACAAACAGAACACGACTAAATTTTAAACACCTGCTGGCGATAATATTTCAACTCGTTGATCGAGTCACGAATGTCGTCCAGCGCCAGATGTGAGCTCTCTTTAGTGAAGCCTTTTAAAATCTCCGGTGCCCAACGTGAAGTCAGCTCTTTAATGGAGCTGACATCCAAGTTACGGTAGTGAAAATACTCTTCTAAGGTCGGCATCAGTCGCGCCATAAAACGTCGATCTTGGCAGATGCTGTTGCCACACATCGGAGAGACCCCCTTTGGCAACCACTGCTGTAAAAATGCAATCGTCTCCGCTTCCGCTTCCGCCACAGAATAATCACTCTTCTTAACCCGCTGAGTCAAGCCGGATTTACCATGTTGCTTGGTGTTCCACTCGTCCATCGCCGCCATAGTCTCAATGCTGTGATGAATGGCAATCATTGGACCTTGCGCCAACTCATTCAAATCACCGTCCGTGACCACAGTGGCAATCTCAATGATCTGATCCGACTCTGGGAACAGCCCCGTCATCTCCAGATCAATCCAGATCAAACGTTGCTCTTCCGCTGAGGGCGAAGTTGTTGTACCCATATTAAACTCCTTAAAAAAGTTATGGTCTTATAGAGTTGAAGAATTTGTTATTCTACCCTTCCATATATTAATACAGTTTCTAAACTCTATGAGCACTTTTAGCCTCCTCTTTTTAACCGCATTGGGTCTCAGCCTGCTGATTCGATTCTGGTTAAATCAACGCCAAATCAAACATGTACAGCAACACCGAGCCGCCGTACCCGAAGAGTTTCAACACAGCATTCGTCTGGAGCAGCACCAGACCGCCGCCGACTACACCCTCTGCAAAGCCCGTTTTGGCCGCTGGGATCTGCTCTTGGAACCCGTTTTACTGCTGATTTGGACTTTTGGCGGCGGCTTGGAGTGGCTTGATCAAAGTTGGCAAAGCGCAGGCTGGAGCCCCATCGCCACTGGCATGGCCGTGATTCTCAGCCTCACTGTCATCGGTGCGCTGCTTGATCTGCCTTTTAATCTTTATCGTACCTTTGTCATCGAAGCACAATTTGGCTTCAACAAAACCACCCCAACGCTGTTTGTACAAGACACGCTCAAAGGCACCCTGCTGATGCTTCTATTGGGCTTGCCGCTGATCTGGGTGGTGCTCTGGCTGATGAACGATGCCGGTGAACAGTGGTGGCTCTACACCTGGTTGGTCTGGATGAGCTTCAACCTCTTTATCCTCTGGGCTTACCCCAGCATCATCGCCCCCCTGTTCAATAAATTCTCCCCCCTAGAAGACGGTCCATTGAAAGAGCGCATCGACAGCCTGTTGCAGCGCTGCGGTTTTAGCAGCAACGGCATTTTTGTGGTGGACGGTTCCAAACGCTCCGGCCACGGCAACGCCTATTTCAGCGGCTTTGGGCGCAACAAGCGCATCGTTTTTTTTTCGATACCTTGCTGGAGTCCCTCACCCCGTCACAAGTGGAGGCCGTCTTGGCGCACGAACTGGGGCATTTCAAACGCAAACACGTACTGAAAAACATCATTTTAATGGCCGCCATGAGTCTGGCCGGTCTGGCTCTATTGGCATGGCTGATGGCCTCAGAGTGGTTTTACAGTGGCTTGGGCGTCTCTACCCCTTCAACCCACATCGCCTTGCTGTTGTTTATGTTGACCATGCCCGTCTTTAGCTTCTTTTTGCAGCCCTTAACCGCGCTCTTTTCACGCAAACACGAATTTGAAGCCGATGAATTTGCAGCCCAAAACAGCTCAGCAGAAGAATTAATTACCGCGCTGGTCGGTCTTTATCGCGAAAATGCCAGCACATTAACCCCCGATCCGTTATATTCGTCTTTCTACGATTCGCATCCTCCGGCCTCGATCCGCATTGCGCATCTCAATCAACTGAAAGGAGTTTCCTCATGAAACTGTCCCACACCGCATTGGCTTGCGTGCTTGCCTTAATCACCAGCCCCGCTCTTGTCTTAGCCGACAGCGACGACGGCAAAGAGCTGCACGATGAATCGTGTGTTCGCTGTCACGGCAGCAGCAACTACACCCGCGACAATCGCAAAGTCACGTCACTGCCCGCACTGGGAACACAGGTACGGATGTGCAAAACCAATCTAGGATTGACTTGGTTTGATGATGAAGTAAACGACGTTATTGGTTACCTCAACAAAGAGTACTACCACTTCGACATGGCCAAAAAAGACGACCACAACAAGAAAGACCACCATGAGCACTGATCTACGCCAAGCCAAATGCCAGCCCTGTGAGGGCGGCGTTGAGGCCATCTCTCTGGAAGCCGCTCACAACTTAATGCCACAAATCAAAACATGGCAACTAAACGAAAACGGCAAAGAGATTCAACGGACGTTTACATTCAAAGACTTTCACCAAACCATGGCGTTTGTAAATGCCTTGGCTTGGGTGGCTCACCGCGAAGACCACCACCCTGATTTGGAAGTCGGTTACAACCGCTGCTTGGTGCGCTACAGCACCCATGCCATTGGTGGCCTGTCACACAACGATTTTATCTGTGCGGCAAAAATCGACGACCTTGTAGCCGATTAAGCCAATATTGTGAGAAAAATTCGCAACCGAAAAAACAGAGATGCACCTACTCCGTCCAGAGTGACCGACACCAGCAACGACCTCAGTGGCCGCGTGATTGCCAATTATGGTGCCACCCTCGCCTTTGAAGACGAACAGGGCGGCATTCACCGTGCCGTAGCGCGCAAACGGGTTGGTTTGCCCGTCTGCGGTGATCGTGTCACATGGCAGCCTCAAACCCGGGGCGACAGCGTTATTACCGGCATCGAAGCGCGTCAATCGGTGCTGGAACGCCCGGACCATCGCGGCCACCCCAAAGCCTTGGCGGCCAATTTCAGCCGCCTGATTATTGTCAACGCCCCCTCTCCTGGCATCAGTCCAGAAATGATCGACTGCTTTTTGGCCGCCGCCGAAAGCATGGGCGTCACCCCACTGCTGGTGATCAACAAATCCGATCTGCTCTCTACGCAAGAACGAGAAAAAGTCGGCCAACTGCTAAAACGCTACCGAGAGTTGGGTTATAAATCACTGCTGGTCAACACCCTTGACGGGGATGGTTTAGACCCCTTGCGCCAAGCTCTGCATCAACAGACTGCCATTTTTGTCGGTCAATCGGGGGTGGGGAAATCATCCATTATTCAGCATCTGCTGCCCGAACGAGAAATTCGCGTCGGCGCACTTTCACAAGCCACTGGGCTGGGGAAACACACCACCACCACCACCATTCTCTACCCCCTTCCCGACGGTGGAGAACTGATTGATTCACCTGGAGTGCGAGAATACTCGCTGGAAAACTTCAGCCAGCCCCAAATTGCACGAGGGTTTCGAGAATTCGATGAGTTAGCACCCTTCTGCAAATTCAACAACTGCACTCATCTGGTCGAACCCAACTGCGCTGTGCAAACCGCTGTGACCCAAGGCAAAATTGATTCACAACGCATGTTTAACTACCAGAAAATCTGTGCTTCACTGAAAAACAGCTCACACTAAAAACCGCCTTCTCGAATCTTTGCCAAGGCCTCTTGCAACGCCGCTTGATCGCCGTCCATCAAGGTACGATCCGCCTCTAGCTCCGGTTCTTCATGAATATTATTCGCACGACGTAACTTCGCTAACGAATCTGAAAAATCCTCACTGCCCGGCTCCGAGGGTTCATCCAAAACAAAATCGGGTGCCGGTGCCAACGTCTGATGCTGCTCCTTTTCTACCCCATGAGCACGCCGAACGGCGGCCAATGCGGCTTTTAACGCTCCCAGATCTTCCTCTACCACCGTCTCGTCGGCATCAAACGACAACACTTCATCATCTTCAGATGCAAAATCCACCCCCTGTTCTCGAATACAGCGTATCGCCTCTGTTAAATCAGACTCGCTGTCCAACAACGTCTCTTCCAGATCAAGATCCACCTCTTGATCTATATTTGATTCTCTCTTCACCTTACCCACCTCAATAAAAACTGATGTCGCTAGGAAAGACTATTTTTCCCACAAAAAGATCCACACTACAAGCCATTGAATGGCTTTTATCTGCAAAAAAGCACTAAAAATCAGATTATGTCAGATTTATCGTTAAAAGATCCAGTTTGGAGGCTGCTTGGGGGGTCTTAATTTTGACTCGATAACCGCCACCAGGCACCACATCCATATTATTTCCTTTCAAGTCCCACACTTCACCCAAAGTGAAGGTCTGATTACCTTGCGGAGAGAGCAATTCCAAACTGTCACCTACGGAAAATTTATTTTTCACCTCAATGGTCGCCAATTGAGTTTCTTCATCGTAAGCACTTATTTCACCGACAAAACGCTGCTTGTAAGAATCCGAATGGGATTCAATCAAATTCTGTTCCGCCTGAGTATGGTGACGCTGATAAAAACCATCGGTGTAACCGCGATTGGCCAAGTTTTCTAAAATCCCCAGCAGCTGCGGATTAAAGGGTTTACCTTCCACCGCATCGTCAATGGCGCGTCGATAGACCTGTGCCGTGCGTGCTGCATAATAATGTGACTTGGTGCGTCCTTCGATTTTGAGTGAATTCACCCCCAGCTTGACCAAATTATGTACGTGTTCGACCGCACGCAGATCTTTGGAGTTCATAATGTAAGTGCCGTGTTCATCTTCCATCACCGGCATCAATTCACCTGGGCGTTGCGGCTCTTCCAGAAACACCGGCAAATCAGCCATCGGGTGACGTGCTTCCGGCTGCGGTGCCACAATTTCCTGCTCAGCCGGTCGCCAAACACCATCCACGCCCTCCTCGGCGGGGCTCATTTTATAATCCCAACGACACGAGTTGGTGCAGGTGCCTTGATTCGCATCTCGATGGTTAAAATAACCGGACAACATGCAACGCCCTGAATACGCGATGCACAGTGCCCCGTGTACAAACACCTCCAGCTCCATCTCTGGCACCTGCTGGCGAATCTCAGCAATGTCATCTAAGGAAATTTCTCGTGAGAGGATCACCCGTTCAATGCCCACAGACTGCCAAAATTTAACCGCCGCATAATTAACCGTATTGGCCTGCACCGACAGATGAATGGGGATTTCCGGCCACGCCTCACGCACCAAAAAAATCAAACCAGGATCGGCCATGATCAGCGCATCGGGTTTCATCTCGATCACCGGCGCAAGGTCACGCATAAAGGTTTTTAATTTGGAGTTGTGTGGCATGACATTACAGGCGACAAAAAACTGCTTGCCCTGCTGATGGGCTTCGGCAATTCCGATGGCCAAATTTTCTGCGTTAAAGTCGTTGTTGCGTACCCGCAAGCTGTAACGCGGCATCCCCGCATACACGGCATCAGCCCCATAAGCAAAAGCATAACGCATGTTTTTCAAGGTTCCAGCAGGGGAAAGCAGTTCAGGGGAATTCATAATCGACACAACAACAGGTAATGGAAAGGCCTAATTTTACGGCTTGGCTCCTTTTTAACCAAGCACTACCTGCTTATTTCGACAAGAGACTCTCCCAGTCAATGACGCTGCAACACATGAATCTCCACACGGCGGTTAATTCTGCGCCCTTTTGAAGTCTTGTTATTGGCAATGGGATCTGACTCACCGTAGCCCTTGGCCACCAAACGTTCGGCATTAACGCCTTTTTGGATTAAATACTTCACCACCGCTTCGGCTCGTTTTTGTGACAAAGCGCGGTTGTATTGCGCCGCGCCCTGACTGTCGGTGTAACCGGCGATCTCCACGGTGATTTTGCCATGTTGGATCAACTTGGTGGCGATCATATTCAACACTGAACGCGACTTTGTATTTAAGTTGGCAGCATTAAGCTTAAAGTTAATCCCTCTAACCACATGGCTTTTAAACACCGCACAACCCTGCTCATCCGTCCACATGGTTTTCAGACTGCCCTGACAGCGATCCAAATAATCGGGAATGCCATCACCGTCGCTGTCCTGAGGACAACCAAAGGCATCCACCAACACACCAGACGGCGTCGCCACGCAACGATCATTGATATCAGGAACCCCGTCACCATCACTGTCGGGCATCTGTAACAATTCTGGTTCAGCGGGATGAGGGAAATTAAACGCTTTGGTTTCCGCAATTTCTTCTCGACGACCCAAAACCAAACGCAACCCCAATGAAAGGTAGTTGGCATCTTTATCAAAACTACTGTAATCCAAAGTGATGCCCAGACGCGGCAAGGCATACCAAACCAGACCAATACCAAGATGCAGCCCCAAATTATTTAATTTTTCATAGACAATACGGCTGTTATCCACCGAGTTCTCGTTGTAATGCAGACCCGCTTTAAGGTAAGGCGCAAACGTGGGTTGGTGGCTCAATGGAAACCAGTCCAAACTCGCCCCATAAAATTTATAATTCAATTTACCTTGTAAATTCACCGCCGGATTTTGATGTTTGATCCGTGCAAAACCGCCATCAATCGCAAAAAATTCCAGCGCAAATTGATCCAATAGATGCCGCCCCATCAACAAACCCACACCGCTGCTGTTTTTATCCGCCACCACTAAACCACTTTGATTTTCACGCGGAGTTAACTCTGTTAGGCCGCCATTGATACCCACATACCAATTCGGCCTGCTGTGGTTTTCTTCCTCCGCATTAACGCCGCTAAAGAAAACAAGCAACGACAAGACAAGCACCGTTTGCAAGCGTCGTTGACGCAACATCAACAAAGAAAACAAAAATAAAATACCCGATGAGGCCAATGAACCCACCCCCTGTAAAGCGGACTGCAAAACATAAACACCCTCTCCCACCTCACCACTTTGCAAGGTCACACCGCCCAACAAGACCTCTTGATTATCAGACCAACCGTTGCCATTTTGATCGACAAAGCCATCTACTTGACCGTCATTATTAACATCCGTAGCACCTGCCTCCAAAACGCTGGCAATGCCATCGCCGTCGCTGTCTAGATCTTGGTAATCCGGCAGACCATCAACATCACTGTCCGGCAACGGCAGAGGAGTCCCTGCCAAGTTAGGATCAACGCTGTCCGCCAGACCGTCACCGTTCAGATCCAATAGATCATCCAAACGACCGTCACCATCGACATCGCTGCCACCGCCTTCCACCACATCCGCCAGACCGTCGTTATCCGTATCCAGATCCAGATAATTGGGCACCCCATCACCATCCAGATCACCAAACCCCTCTTCTGAATTAGGAATTCCATCACCATCGGCATCCAGATCCAGACTGTTCACAAGACCGTCGCCGTCACTGTCGGCATCCAAAACATTACCAAACTGATTCGGCAGCTGATCTGCCGTGGAAAGAATGCCATCACCGTCGGGATCAACCATAAGATCAATCGCACCATCGCCGTTGCCGTCCAGCGCCTGCAAAGAGACACGGACAATATCAAATTGCCCATCGTCATTGGAGTCGCTGTCCAAATAGTCCGGCAACAGATCCGCATCACGGTCAGGAGCAACATCAATCACAGCGCCGTTATCCACAAAACCATCTTGGTTCACATCACTCAAACCGGCTTCCAAAACATCATGCAGACCGTCGTTATCGCTGTCCAGATCATGGCCATCAATCACCCCATCGCCATCGGAATCGGGGCGCTGAAAATCATCATCAATGCCATCAAAATTCAGATCAAAACCACCCGTCACAGCAACATCCAGAGCATCATCCAGACCGTTTTCATTCAGATCTTGCTGTGCCAAACCGCTTTCCAGCGCATCGCTCAAGCCGTCGTTATCGCTGTCCACATCGCGATGATCTTCCAGACCATCGCCATCAGGGTCAGCAAACTGCACCAAGTCATCAATGCCGTCCCCGTTCAGATCCAGACCTTCGGTAAAGTCCACATCAAAGCCATCATCAATGCCGTCGTGATCCAGATCCGACCCCAGAGCTGGGCTCTCTAACAGGTCGGGCAGACCGTCATTATCCGAGTCCGTATCCCGATAATCTGGCTCACCATCGCCATCGGTGTCACGCGGAACAACAGACAAAAAGGGCGTTTCCAACAAGTCTGGAATGCCGTCATTATCGCTGTCACGATCCAAGTAATCCGGCAGACCATCCGCATCAAAATCAACCCCCAAACCCGCACCCTCAATCAAATCGCTTATGCCATCGCCATCACTGTCTGCATCCAGTGCATTAACCAAACCGTCACCATCCAGATCGTGCCGATTGGACTCCAGCGCATCAATCAAACCGTCGCCGTCACTGTCCAGTGGTGTTGTGCTGTCTCCCACCTCCAGACCATCACCAATCCCATCTCCATCGCTATCAAACAGCGCCGGATCAGTGCCTAACAGAACCTCATCGTTATTGCTCAGGCCATCGCCATCCGAATCAAACAGGCCACAAGCCACTGTCGTCGCACTCGGCAAACAGGGGTTTTGATTATCAATATCGACTTGGTCAACAAAGGTATCGCCATCGCTGTCGAGGAGATTGGAGTCCAGCACATCAAAAATACCATCACCATCGCTGTCCAGTGGTGCAGTGACGTTTGTTCCCACCTCCACCGCATCCAACAAACCATCACCATCGCTGTCATTGCTGTTGGCATTAATACCCAGCGCCGCTTCTTGAGCGTTACTCAAACCATCGCCATCGGCATCGCAACTGGGAGCAGTTGGATTTGGAATACAGAAGTCGGCATTGCCTGGATCCAACTGATCCACCACACCGTCCAGATCCGAATCCAAGATATTGGAGTCCAGCGCATCGATAATGCCATCGCCATCACCATCAAGAGGCGCATTAACATCAGCTCCAACTTCAGCGCCATCCAGAATGCCATCGCCATCGCTGTCGCTTGAATTTGGGTTCAGATTAAGCGCAGTCTCTTCAACATCGGTCAAACCATCACCATCAGAGTCAAGAAGACAGGACGCGACCAAATTGCTTGGCAAACAGGGGTTACTGTTAGCAATATCTTGCTGATTGTTCACCCCATCGCCATCTGAATCCAAAAGATTCGAATCCAACGCGTCAATAATGCCGTCGCCATCGAAGTCCAACGGGGCATTGAGATTTAGACCCACCTCAACTGCGTCCAAAACACCATCTGTATCACTGTCGTTTGAATTTGGATTCGTTCCCAAGGTGACTTCTTGGCCATCGCTTAAGCCATCGTTATCACTGTCGGCCACATTAGGATTGGTGCCCAGAACAACCTCTTGTGCATTCGTTAAACCATCGCCATCGGCATCGCAACTGGGGGCAGTTGGGTTCGGAATACAGAGGTCTGCATTGGCCGGATCCAGCTGATCCACAACACCGTCCAGATCTGAATCCAGAGTATTGGAGTCCAGTGCGTCAATGAAAACATCGCCGTCGCCATTCAACGGATTATTAACATCAGCACCGACTTCAACACCATCCAGAATGCCGTCGCCGTCTGTGTCGTTGTTATTCGGGTCGGTGGTTAATGTCGCTTCTTCGCCGTTGGTTAAACCATCGCCATCGGCATCGCAACTAGGAGCCGTTGGATTAGGAATACAGATGTCTGCATTGGCCGGATCCAACTGATCCACAACACCGTCCAAATCGGCATCCAGAATGTTGGAGTCCAAAGCGTCAATGATGCCATCGCCATCACCGTCAAGAGGCGCATTAACGTTGCCCACTTCGGTCAAATCCAGAATGCCGTCGCCGTCTGTGTCGCTTGAATTGGGATTGGTGCCTACTGTGATTTCTTGACCATCATCAAGCCCATCACCATCGCTGTCGGCCACATTTGGATTGGTGCCCAGAACAACCTCTTGTGCATTCGTTAAACCATCGCCATCGGCATCGCAACTGGGGGCAGTTGGGTTCGGAATACAGAGGTCGGCATTGGCTGGATCCAACTGATCCACAACACCGTCCAAATCGGCATCCAGAATGTTGGAGTCCAGCGCATCGATAATGCCATCGCCATCACCATCAAGAGGCGCATTAACATCAGCTCCAACTTCAGCGCCATCCAGAATGCCGTCGCCGTCTGCTGTCGCTTGCGTATTCGGGTTGGTGCTTGCAATGATCGCTTCTTCGCCGTTGGTTAGGCCATCGTTATCGGCATCACAACTGGCCGCTGCGGCGCTCGGAATACAGGCATCTAAATTGGCCTTATCCAGCTGATCCACAACACCGTCCAGATCAGCATCCAGAATATTGGAGTCCAGTGCGTCAATGATGCCATCGCCATCACCATTCAACGGATTGTTAACATCCGCTCCCACTTCAACACCATCCAGAATGCCGTCACCATCACTGTCGCTTACGTTTGGATTGGTGCCTGCAATGATTTCTTCGCCGTTGGTTAGGCCATCGTTGTCGGCATCACAACTGGCCGCTGCGGCGCTCGGAATACACGCATCTAAATTGGCCGGATCCAGCTGATCCACAACACCGTCCAGATCAGCATCCAGAATATTGGAGTCCAGTGCGTCAATGATGCCATCGCCATCACCGTCAAGAGGCACTGAAACAACCGGCCCTACTTCAACGCCATCCAAAATGCCGTCGCCATCGCTGTCGTTTGAGTTCGGGTCGGTATTAATCGCCAATTCTTCAGCATAACCAAGCCCATCAGCATCAGAATCACAATTTGCCGCCGTCACGCTCGGGATACAGCTGTCCACATCATCAGGATCAAACTGATCAAAAGCACCATCACCATCCGTATCAAAAATGCTCGACTCTATCGCATCATTTTTACCGTCATTGTCCGCATCGTTCGGTGTCGCAACCACACCCGCTTCAACATCATCACGCGCACCATCACCGTCTGTATCAACCAAATTTCGATCGGTTGTCAGCCTATCCTCATCGCTATTAATCAAGTTATCGCCATCAGAATCAAAAGCAAGACAGGCGGCATTAGCTCCAGCGGGCGCACAAGGATCCGCATCAAAAGCATCATCTTGATCGGACGCCCCATCACCATCGACATCGTTTAAACGAGATTCGAGCGCATCAATTTTTCCATCACCGTCGCTGTCATTAGGTGCAGCAACATTGCCCACTTCCACATCATCTCGATCCGTGTCGCCATCGCTGTCCTGATCTGTTGGATTGGTACCAAGAGAGGCTTCATCCGCATCGCTCAAGCCATCACCATCCAGATCCAGCACCCCCACCCCTGATGTATGCACAAAGGTTCGTACCGCAATCGTCTGCTCAATCGGATTCCCAACCGCATCAAGGTGAAACAGTTGTGAATAGAGCGTATAAACCCCTGAAACACCCGCAAGTGGATAGGTCAAACTGGCCAGTTGCGTCACCGTCGAACCGGCAACCAAACCAACAAACTGCCTCTCAAAGACAGAGGCAGAGTTGCCATTCGGATCTACCACACTCACATCAAGCAGATAGTCACCGCCTGCTATGGCATCTATGATCGTCTCGGTATTGACTTGAATATTGGCCACATTCAGTGGATCGCTTACCGCATCAATAACAGAAAAGCTTCGAATATTACCTTTATCAATAGGCCCACCATCAAGCACCAGCTGCCCCCAATCCAGCTTTACAAGAAATCCCGCCCCCACTGTAATCTGCACTAAATTAGCGCCCACTTTGATCAACGCAGGATCAACCACAAAAACCGACGTGCTCCAAACCATATTGGCTCCATTTAAGAAACCAAGAGCCACCCCATTGAGAGTGACGTTATCAATTTCGCCCGCTTCTTCATCCACATCAAACGCGCGCAGAGTCAAATACACCGATGTTGTGGGCAGCGGTGCAACAACGTTGATATTAAATTCAATTGGGTGAGTAGGCTCAAACCAAAAAACGTCTTTATCGAGATCGCCATCAGCGACACCGGTAGCAGCGTTATTTTCATTATCGGTGGTGGTGAGGTAACTGGTACCCGCAAAAACAGAGGCAGGAAAAGAAAATAAGAACAACAAAACAACCAACAACAGACAATGTTGGCGTACAGCAGAAAAACCGAAACACATAATCCAATCCTAGCGAAGAGATCTTTAATCGAATCCAATTGACTAAAGCCCATTCCCTGGCGTTTTTACATGAGTCGGTACACTGAAAAAATATGTCCTCCCTTTCTGCTGTCCATTAGCAACTACCCAGAAGCATTACTCTCGCTATCGGATAGAAAATAGACTGCCGATTCTATCACAAAACCGATACTTTTTACGAAAAGCGGTCTGACATCACAGGAGGAGGAAAAGGGAAAAACAGAACAGACGAGAGCCTACGGACACACAAGCAGACTCTTGATCAACAGCAGAAACGACAAACACACACAATTATATGAGAAATAATGCAAGAGCCATCAAGGTTTTATATAGCCCTTCGAATGCATATCAGCCACTCCATGATCCACATTGATGCTGCTTGATTGCAATCGTTCATTCGCCGCAACACCCATCACAATCCATGACAACAAAATCAAACAGAGCGCCCAAAACCAAATTGGCCGTCTTTTTTTAACATGGTAAACCTCAGTCATCGCATCATCTCCCTCTGATCATCATGGACAAACATGACTCCCATGCCACATTTACCACGCCAAAAAAGTAATTTAGTACCTATCCATACTAGGATTTGCATAAGCAGAAGCAAAATTCACACCTACAACCTAATCTTTCATGATAAACGACAATCAAAGTCTGCTTAGTCATAAAGAATAAGAAATGGCGGCCATTGTCAAACAACCTTTCTGACAAATATCTAATAAAAAAGGATTATGAGAGGTTTTTTTTACCGTGATGAAACGAAGGGCGGTCTAGTTTGTCTCTTGTGGGGTCTCAGAAACCGGATCAGCGGGCTGCGCCACCAACTCCAATT
The DNA here is from genome assembly GCA_030949385.1 of Gammaproteobacteria bacterium. Taxonomy (NCBI): domain Bacteria; kingdom Pseudomonadati; phylum Pseudomonadota; class Gammaproteobacteria; species Gammaproteobacteria bacterium. The sequence continues at coordinate 403,386 of JAUZSP010000001.1, forward strand.
CAGCCTGCACACGGTCCAGATCTTGCAAATCCTTGAGAGTCGGCATCTCATCCAGTGAACCGACATTGAAATAGTCCAGCAAGACGCGCGTGGTACCAAACATCGCCGGTTTGCCAGGCACATCCTTATAACCCAAAATCTTAATCCACTCACGCTCCTGCAAGGTTTTAATGATCTGGCTACTGACACTGACCCCTCTCACTTCCTCGATCTCAGCCCGTGTCACCGGTTGACGATAGACAATCAGCGCCAAAGTCTCCAACAACGCACGAGAATAACGCGGCGGTTTCTCCTCCCAAAGACGCGCCACCCACGGTGCCAACTCCTCTGGCACCTGCAGACGATAACCACTCGCCACCTGTTTCAGCTCCATGCCACGCTCAGAGAGTGATGCTCTGATCTCAGCCAAAGCTCTTGTCACTTGATCTGCGCTTGGTTGCGGCTGATCCTCTGGAAACAGAGCCAATAACCGCTTCAAGCTCAGCGGTTTTCCTGCTGCCAACAGAGCCGCCTCAAGAATGCGCTTCAATAACGGCGTTTCAATCTGTGTGTAAGACTCAGTCATCTGCTCGTACCGTCATTCTGGTTCGCAAATAGATCGGCGCAAACTCTTCTGCTTGCACCAATTCAACCAAGGACTCTTTAATCAACTCCAAACTGGCCAACAAGCTCACCACCACCCCCAAACGCCCCTCTTCTGGCTTAAACAGCTGAGTAAACTCAGTAAATTCATCGGCTTTAAGTGTGCTCAAAATCGCACTCATACGTTCACGAACCGACAACGCTTCTTTCTCAACCGTATGGCCGTCAAATAATTTAGCGCGTTGCAAGACATTCTGAAAAGCCAGCAGCAGATCTTTCAGCGCCAGATCCGGCAAGGGACGCGCACTGTCAGCAACCGGCACTTCCAACGTCACTGGATAAAGATCGCGCTCCATTCTGGGCATCGCCTCCAGATCTTCCGCTGCTTGCCGAATGCGTTCGTACTCCTGTAAACGACGCACCAACTCGGCACGCGGATCCTCTTCCTCCTCTTCCCCTCGCACCGGAGGCAATAACATGCGCGACTTGATCTCCGCCAACATCGCGGCCATCAGCAGGTATTCTGCGGCTAACTCCAATTTCATCCCACTGACCAAGTCAATGTACCCCATGTACTGACGGGTAATATCCGCAATGGGAATATCCAATATATCTAAGTTTTGCCGCTTGATGAGGTAGAGCAGAAGATCCAAAGGGCCTTCAAACGCCTCTAAAAACACCTCCAAGGCATCGGGGGGAATATAAAGATCTTTAGGTAAAACGGTCAGAGGCTGCCCCTGCACAATGGCGAAGGGCATTTCTTGTTGCGGAGCAGAACACTCCGCCGCTTCGGCAGTCATAAACGCACTCTTAAAACAAGCTTAACGATAACTCAAACCCACCGCTTTACGCACTTCCTTGATGGTCACAATGGCCATATCACGAGCGGTCTCATTGCCCTCAGCAATGATTTCACGCACCAAGGAGGGGTCTTCGTTGTACTCCTTGGCGCGCTCCTGCATCTCGGAAAGTTCTTTCACCACCGCATCAATCACCGGCTGTTTGCAATCAATGCAACCAATGGCGGCGGTACGACAGCCTTCACAGACCCACGCTTGGGTGGTTTCATCAGAATAGACCTGATGAAATTGCCACACAGGGCATTTTTCTGGCTCTCCGGGATCGGTGCGCCGCACTCGACTCGGATCCGTCGGCATGGTACGCAGCTTTTTTTCCACCACCGCCGGATCATCTCGCAACGCGATGGTATTGCCATAGGACTTGGACATCTTCTGCCCATCCAGACCCGGCATTTTTGAGGCTTTGGTCAGCAGCGATTGCGGCTCCGGCAAAATAATCCGCCCCGAACCTTCCAAGTAACCAAACAGACGTTCTTTATCGCCCAAGGAGATGTTTTGCTGCGACTCCAACAGCGCCCGCGCCACACCCAAGGCCTCTTGGTCACCCTGTTCTTGGTAACTTTTACGCAGCTTGCGATAAAGCTTGGCGTTCTTTTTACCCATCTTATTGATGCCGTCTTCGGCCTTTTTCTCAAAGCCTTTTTCACGCCCGTAAAGATGGTTAAAGCGCCGCGCCACTTCGCGGGTCAGCTCAACGTGCGCCACCTGATCTTCACCCACCGGCACCAGACCGGCTTTGTAGATCAAAATATCGGCGCTCTGCAACAGCGGATACCCCAAAAACCCATAGGTACCCAGATCCATGCTCTTCAAACGTTCTTGCTGATCTTTGTAGCTCGGCACCCGCTCCAACCACCCCAAGGGGGTCATCATCGACAACAGCAGATGCAGCTCCGCGTGTTCCGGCACTTTGGACTGCATAAACAGCGTCGCTGAACCTGGGCTAACACCGGCAGCCAACCAGTCCACCACCATATCCCAGCTGCTCTGTTCGATCACGCTGGGGTCTTCGTAGTGGGTGGTCAAGGCATGCCAATCCGCCACAAAAAAGAGACAATCATAGGTGTGTTGCAGCTCAACCCAGTTTTTCAGTACACCGTGATAGTGTCCTAAATGCAATTGGCCGGTTGGACGCATACCCGAGAGCACACGTTGATGTTGTGTTGGAACGGAATTCAAAAAGCTTCTCCCAAAATTAAAAGCCTCAAACGGAAGGCTTTCGCCAACCCCACCTGAGGCTCTATTTTGATGATTTAAGTAAGGTAAAACGTGATAAAAAACTAAGGGCTTTCATCCAGATCGGCACCCTCTTTCTCCACCGGCATCAGATCTTGTTTGGTTAAACCCAAAGCGATCAACGAGGTACTTGCCACAAAAATGGAAGAGTAGGTTCCCACCACCACTCCCACAATCAAGGCCAAAGAGAAACCGGCAATCACTTCGCCACCGAGAATAAACAGCGCCAACAGCACCAACAGGGTCGTTAACGAGGTAATGATGGTTCGTGACAGAGTTTGATTGATGGAGCGATCAATGACCTCTTCCGGCGTGCCGGTGCGCATCTTACGGAAATTTTCTCGAATACGATCAAAGACCACAATGGTGTCGTTCAAAGAATAACCAATCACCGCCAACAGCGCCGCCAAGACACTCAGATCAAACTCAAACTGCAACACCGAAAAGACCCCCAAAGTGATGATCACATCGTGAATCAAAGCCGTCACCGCACCTACAGAAAAGCGCTTTTCAAATCGCAACGCCACATAAATCAAAATGCCGATCAAAGCGTACAGCACCGCCAAACCACCCTGTTCCTGCAGCTCTTCGCCCACCTGAGGGCCGACAAATTCAACCCGCCGCATGGAAATTTCACCTGCGTAAGCGCTTTGCAACAGCAGCAACAATTCATCACTCAAGGTGGCGCTATTAACTCCTTCACGAGGAGCCAGACGCACCAGCACCTCTTTGGCCGAACCAAAATGCTGCACCGTGGTGTCTTGATAACCGTCTTCAGCCAAGGCTTGGCGTATCGGCTCCAACTCCACCACCTTGTCGTAACCGACCTCGATCAAATAACCACCGGTAAAATCAATCCCCAATTCCAGACCACGGGTGGCCAAACTGAGCAGCGAAATCACCACCAAAGCAATGGAGAAAAACATCGCCATTTTGCGTTTCGCCATGATTTCATAACGACTTTTACTGTCGACCACTTGCATAATTTTATTCCTTAGATCGCCAGACGTTTAATGCGTTTGCCGCCGTAGATCAAATTGATCAACATCCTTGATCCCATAATGGCGGTGAACATGGAAGTGATAATGCCGATGGAAAGCGTCACCGCAAAGCCTTTAATCGCCCCCGTACCGAAGCTGAACAGCACCACCGCCGCCAGCAGCGTGGTAATGTTGGCATCGGCAATGGTGACAAAGGCTTTGTCGTAACCGGCACTGATGCTGGCCTGAATGCTGTTACCGGCACGCAGCTCTTCACGAATACGCTCAAAAATCAGCACATTGGCATCCACCGCCATGCCGACGGTCAGGACGATGCCCGCAATGCCAGGCAAGGTCAACGTGGCCTGCAAAATAGAGAGCAGCGCCACAATCAACACCAGGTTCACCACCAACGCGATGTTGGCCACCAAACCAAACACGCGATAATAGACCGCCATAAAAATCAGCACCAAACAGAGACCGATCAAGACCGAGTTAAAACCTTGATCAATGTTATCTTGACCCAAGCTTGGCCCAACGGTGCGCTCTTCGATGATCTCCATTGGCGCTTTCAGAGCACCCGCACGCAGCAGCAGCGACAAATCACGGGCTTCGGTGGTGCTCAAACCACTGATCTGAAAACGGTGACTGAGCACGTCACGAATGGTGGCAATGTTGATCACCTCTTCCACATGACGTTTCTCTTTGATCCATTTGCCATTGACGAATTTTTTATCGTAACGGGTCTCAATAAAGACCACCGCCATCGGCTTGCCGATGTTGGTGCGACTGATTTTCTTCATCCGACTGGCACCCTTGCCATCCAGATTGATATTGACGTTCGGCGATCCCGATTGGCTGTCCAGACCCGAGGCAGCACCTTTGATCTGATCACCGGTGACGATCACTTGGCGTTTCAATAGCACCGGAGAGCCATCACGTTCGTGATAAAGGCGCGAATTAGCCGGAGTACGCCCCGACTGCTCCGCCCCGACCCAATCGGTATAAGAGCCGTGTACCAAACGAAATTCCAGCGTTGCCGTGGCACCCAAAATTTCTTTGGCACGAGCGGTGTCTTGCACCCCAGGCAGTTGCACCACGATGCGCTCTTTGCCCTGTTGTTGAATGATCGGCTCGGCCACACCCAACTCATTGACCCGGTTACGCAAGGTGATGATGTTCTGCTGCAAAGCCGATTTACGCTCTTCTTCCATCGCCGCTTCGCTCAAAGAAGCCAACACAAACGCCGAACGTGCATCTTCGGTGATCTTATACTCCAGATCACGAAACTCCTTTTTCAAACGCGCCTCTGCCGCTTCCGCTTTGGCCAAATCAGCAAAGCGCATTTTAATCACCCCCGACCGGAGGGTGATGCCTTGATAACGAATTTTTTCAGTGCGCATAAAACTGCGCAACTCACTGCGATAACCGTCTTGGGATTTAGCAATCGCAGCGGCCATGTCCACTTCCATTAAGAAATGAACCCCACCGCGCAGATCCAGCCCCAAATACATCGGAGCCGCCCCCAATGAGGTCAACCAGTCGGGGGTTGCGGGTGCTAGATTCAAAGCAATCACATAATTGTTGCCCAACTTGGCCGCAACCAACTCTTTGGCTTTCAACTGCGTTTCGGTATCAGCAAAACGAATCAACAAGCGACCGCTTTTTTGCTCGACACGGTACTCTTGAATGCCGCCTTCCTTCAATGCGTCTTCCGCTTGAGTGGCCACCGTGTTGCTCATCTCGCCACTGCGTACCGAGATTTGCAACGCCGGATCTTCACCATACAAGTTCGGCAGAGCGTACAAGCCCAAGATCAGCACCAATGAAACAATGAGCAGATTTTTCCAAAATGAGTAGTGGTTTGCCGCCACACTTTGAGCAACTTGCATGATTAACCCTTTTTCATCGTGCCTTTTGGCAACAGGTTAGCCACCGCCTGCTTCTGGATTTTCAACTCAACACCCTCAGCCACCTGCACGGTGAACATATTCTCACCCACGGCAGTGATTTTACCGATTACACCACCGCTTGTAGCCACCTCATCGCCTTTGCCCAACGCTTCAACCATCGCTTTTTGTTCCTTTACCTTTTTCTGTTGCGGACGGATAAAGAGAAAGAAAAAGACAATCAACAACAAAAAGGGAAACAGCAAGCCCATAAAACCGCCGTCTTGAGACTGAGCGCCGCCTTCGGCCATCGCACTGGAGATAAAAAAGTCCATAAGGGTTCCTCGTTAATCGCTAGGGGAAAAATGAAAGGCGCGCATTATGACACGCCTCGGTTGAAGGCGGCATAAAAATCGCGTCGAAACTGAGCAAACTGCCCCTGTTCAATCGCATCGCGCAGTGATTTCATCAGCGCCTGATAATAATAAAGATTATGAATCGTACTCAAACGGGAGCCTAAAATCTCACCACACTTGTCCAGATGGCGCAGATACGCACGGCTGTAATGTTGGCAGGTGTAACAACCACATTTTTCATCCAAGGGGCGCGTATCCTCGGCGTAACGGGCATTGCGAATCCGCAGCACCCCTTCTGAAGTGTACAAAAAGCCGGTGCGTGCGTGACGGGTGGGAATGACGCAATCAAACATATCCACCCCCTTTGCCACCGCCTCGATGATGTCACCTGGCGTACCCACCCCCATCAAATAACGGGGCTGCGTCTCAGGCAACTGCGGCAAGGTTGCCTCCAAAATCATCAGGCGCTCCTCTTCAGTCTCGCCCACCGAGAGACCACCAATGGCGTAACCGTTAAAACCCACCTCCCGCAAAGCGGCAACGGACTCAGAACGCAGCTCGGGGTACATGCCGCCCTGCACAATGCCAAACAGCGCCGAAGGATTATCGCCATGCGCTTGCTTGCTGCGCGCCGCCCAACGCATGGAGAGCTGCATGGAGGTTCGAGCTTGGCGTTCCGTGGCCGGATAAGGGGTGCATTCATCAAAGGACATGACGATATCCGCGCCTAAATCACGCTGCACCTGCATCGAGGTTTCTGGATCTAAAAAGATCTTCGAGCCGTTCACAGGCGAGCGAAAAGAGACCCCCGCCTCGCTGATTTTGCGCATCTTGGCCAAACTGAAGACCTGAAAGCCACCGGAATCGGTCAAAATCGGCCCTTGCCAGTGCATAAAATCGTGCAGATCACCGTGCTTTTTGATGATCTCCGTACCCGGGCGCAGCATCAAATGAAAGGTGTTGCCCAAAATAATCTGCGCACCCAACCCCGTCAGCTCTTCGGCGGTCATCGCCTTGACCGTTCCGTAGGTACCCACGGGCATAAACGCTGGGGTCTCCACCGTACCGCGAGGAAAATTCAAACGCCCACGACGCGCATCACCGTCCTTGCCCAGCAGTTCAAAAGTCATAAACGAATCGTTATTGGCCGAGTCAGCCTTATTCGAAGCATCACACATAATTTTTATTGCCCCACTGCGCTTTATTGGGCAGCAGAAACATCGCATCCCCATAACTGAAAAAACGGTAGCCCTCAGCCACCGCGTGTTGATAGGCCGCCATCGCACGCTCATAACCAGCAAACGCGCAAACCAACATCAACAAGGTCGATTGCGACAGATGAAAATTGGTGATCAAAGCATCAACGCTGTGAAAAACCACACCTGGGGTCAAAAAGAGTTGAGTCTCGCCAGCAAAGGGGATTAACTCCCCCGACTGCGAGGCGCTCTCCAGAGAACGCACCACCGTGGTGCCCACCGCCACCACTCGACCGCCCTTGGCGCGAGTCTGCTTGACTTGATCACAAACCTGCTGCGACACCTCTAAATATTCCGAATGCATCACATGTTCACTCAGATGTTCTGTACGCACCGGCTGAAACGTACCCGCCCCCACATGCAAGGTCACATAGGCCAGCTCAATTCCCTTCTGCTCGATCTGAGCTAAAAATTCGGCATCAAAGTGCAAACCCGCCGTGGGTGCAGCCACCGCGCCCGACTCCCGTGCATAGACGGTCTGATAACGGTGCAGATCCTCTGGGGCATCATCGCGTTCAATGTAAGGCGGCAGTGGAATGTGGCCGTGGCGATCCAAGGCATCAAGCAAGCTGCTCTCAGCGGGGAAAAACAGTTCAAACAACGCCCCCTGTCGCCCAAGCACTTCGGCATCCAGCGCGTTTTCCAACCGCAAAAGCGTACCGGCCTTGGGCGATTTACTGCACCGCAGATGACACAGTGCGCGCTGTGGATCAAGAATGCGTTCCACCAGCACCTCAACCTTACCGCCACTGGCTTTATACCCGTGCAAACGAGCGGGGATCACTTTGGTGTCGTTCAAGACCAGCAGGTCACCTGATTTGAGCTGCTCCAGCAGTTGAGAAAAAGAGCCATCAGAAGGCGTATCGTCACGCAAAATCAACAAACGACTGTCAGATCGCTGCGCCAGCGGGTGCTGGGCAATCAGTTCATCGGGTAGATCAAAGGAAAAATCGGAGGTTTTCATGGCGCGGCATGGTAGCAATTATTGCCATCAGCCGCGAGAGGAGAAAAAATAAATTCATTTAGCACTTGCCAAAAAAAGCACTTTACTATAAATTCGCCTCTCCCTTGCCGGGGTGGTGAAATTGGTAAACACAGGGGATTCAAAATCCCCCGACTTAACGGTCTTGTCGGTTCGAGTCCGACCCTCGGTACCAAATTTTGGTTTTGAGTCTTAACTCACTTCCTGCATAAAACACGCAATCTCATATTTATCCTCGCCCTCATCGGGCAAAGAATCACACCGTTGCACTCGTGCTTTGGCAATCAACGGCGGCGTAATCGGATTGGTTGGTTCTAAAATAAGCTCAATCAAATCATCCTCCTGATACGACTGATTCGCCCAAAACATCAAACCGTTGCCACTCAGATTTTTCACCACACCCCAGCTCTGACCCTCAATTTTTTCACTTTTAATTCGCATCGGACAATCAATTTGCATCCGAATAAAATTTCTCTTTTCATCAGTCTCAATGCTCATTTCTCACCTATCTCCAATTTTAATGTATTCAACGCAGTTGCTCTAGCAACATGCACTCCACTCTCTTGGCGGGAGATCTGCATAGCAGTTCACATGAAAACACAATACGTCCTGCTCTTATTCCTGTTGCTCTCCAACGTAGCGACCAGTGAGCCACAACGCTTCCTTGCCGACCTGCACCTCTCACAGTGGCAGAATCAGCAGAGCCGCTTTAGCTGTGAACTCAAGCACCACATCCCTCACTACGGCAGCGCACGTTTTTATCAACGCTCGGCGCGGCAACTCGCCTTTGAGCTGCGTGGTTTTCACAACGCACCGCAAGCCGGTCAAGCACGCTTACACATTAACAACCCCAACTGGCAACACGGAGAACAACCACAAGACCTCTGGCAAGTGCAATTGCACCAAGGGAAACGCCTGCTTCAGCTCAACAGCAGCGACAGCCTCTATCTGTTACAGGTTCTTGAGCAGGGCTTGCAGCCCAGCTTTCACTACAGCAATTGGAGCAGCGCCGACAATAAGATCAGCGTTGCCCTGTCAAATGTGAACTTTCTGCCTGCTCTGCAACGCTTTCAAAGCTGCCTAACTCAACTCTACCCTGATAATTTTTCTGACCTAAAAACCACTCATTTACGCTTTGCCAGCAACAGTGATGAGCTGGATAAACGCAGCAAGCAGCGTCTTAATAAGATTATTTCCTACTTAAAGGTAGATCAGAAGGTAAAAAAAAATCCAGATCAGTGGCCATACGGATGAATATGGCAGTTGTCGTTACAATCTGGATCTATCGGAGTTTCGCAGCTTCAATGTGCATGAATATTTGCTTGATCACGGCGTGGCTGAAACCATGATAAAAGAAGACAATTTTGGTGAGAAACAGCCCCTTGCCAACAATACGTCAGCAACAGGACGAGCTCAGAATCGGCGGGTAACGGTAAGGTTGGTTCGTTATAACGCCAATAACTAGACCCGTCCCCGCGCTCCTTCTTGGCTACTTAATCCTCATACGGATGAATTAGTTTCACTTGGGGGAAATAGGTTTTATACTTTGCCACATCCCTTGTAACCAACCCAAAGTTCGAAACCGATGCATGAGCACCAATAAAAAAATCCGGCAGTGGTGATCTCTTCGTACCCTTATTTTTTCTGTATTTCAAGTACGACTTACCGGTTAAAAACAAAGCCTCTCTCGGCAATTCCAATACGTTTATACCCAGCGCATCAATAGCACGTTCAACGTCTTCAACTCGATCGAAACCGATGGATACTTCCGTATATACGATTGAATTGATGTACAGGGTATTTGTCTGGCTGTATTTTTCCAATGTAGTCTCGGACCAATCAGCCCAATGCTCATCATCAGTGAACAGGTCAAGCAATACGCAAGAATCAATCAAAATACCATTCATCATGAATCTCTTGTCAGGCTCATAATTTCATCCGTGGACATTTTTGATGAGGCTATCCCTCTGAGCTTCTTAAATTTACCGACCGCGTTAGGCTCGTTAGTTTTTACAATATAAAACCGCCCCCCATCTTCAACAAAGTCGATTTCTGTTTTAGCAGATATGCCTAAAGCTTCTCTCACACCTCTAGGAATGGTGACTTGCCCCTTGGTTGTAACGCGCATAATAAGCACCTCGCAGAAAAAGTAATACCAATATAGTATTACTTTTGGGGCTTTGCAAGGGTGCCTCATTGATTGTGTAGTTGTGATTGCCATTCGGAGAGCTGGGGTTACGGTGCCGAAAGCGGCGGAAATCTCAAAAGCTATTTTCAATAGCGTGTAATAACTCAACCGACGGGCTTGTCCAACAAACGGTTCAGATTGTGGACTCACGCTGCGCGTGAATCACGGTCTAAGCTTATTCGTTATGCTTTTTCGGCTTCACGGTGGCTAAGTCGGTTTTACTTCTCTGCTAAGCATATCTATGAATTTTTCAAATCGCCTTTGTCTGGTTTCAGGTTTCTTTGCACTTGTTAAGCCGTAAGCAATAACATAACGACTTGATTTATTAAGTGTTTCAAAAAACTGCTTTACTCTCGGCTGATTTTCCAGTGCAACTAAGAAATCTGTGGGCACTTCCATTTCACTTACCACATAGGCGTTTTTCCAACGACCATCAGCTTTCGCTGCACGTACATGCACAAGCCCAGCTTCCTTGATCCGTTTTTCGCTTATCAAGCGTTCAACATGCTCTGTGTTCCTTTTAGACCAATTGCTTCGTACTGTTCTTGGAGTTATACGTTGAAGATAGGCTTGATCATCAATTGACTTTTTTATACCGTCAATCCAACCCCAGCATAAAACTTCTATCACCAGTTCATTCCAAGTAACACTTTGAACCCCTGTGTTTTTCTTGAATATCTTTACCCACAACTCACTTTCAATTGAGTGATTGACCTTGAGCCACTCGCTAAGATCTTTCGGTGTTACAAATGTCATGATTCTCAATGGATCTGGTTCAGGCATCAAATTTTATTCTTTTTGGCATAACGATTCTGCGGATAACCGGCGCGCCGTTGAAAATTTATTTTCATAAGGCTCGTCCGGTTCAACCGCTTGATGGACGGCGCGCAGCGTCGGCCAGCAAGGGGATGGCAATCCGCAGAACCGATGCAGTAGGCGCGAAGCGTCTGCTGCATCGACCGAGTTAACCCGCCCGCCAACGATTTGGCTATTAACTTGGATCGTAGCTAAGTCTTTGAATTAACTCGAAAAGTCGCACGTGCTCTCGGGTCGGGTTGAACGCATTGTTAGAAATTTATAGCCTCCAAATTGTCACTGCTTTTTGAGCTATGTCTTTACTTCTTTTAGAGACTATTTCGAATGTGAAGTCTTTATCATTAAATTCGGTACAAATATCCTTTGTCATCTGAATATTTGATTTTGCGTATTCTGACAATTTATCATTAAAAGGGTTGTTGGAGGCAATAATGTTTAAAGTCCCAGCAAGTAAGGTGAAATTACCAATCTTATTTACAAACTCTTTGTGTCGTTCTAGCGAGTTTTCACCTAAATAGTCAGCCCAATTTCCAAATTCTCTTTTTGATTTTTTAGTATCAATTGTTTGTGGAATAATATGTTCGAGATGAACAGCACTTCCTGACTGTATTACAAATTCGCCTTTATCTTTAATGAGATCATATTCTAAGATTTCGAGGATATATTTTGCTCTATTAATTTCTCTTTTGAAATCACCTTCTGAAAATTTCTCTTGGAATTCTTGGTCATCTGGAAAGTCCTTAGATAATTTAATTTTTATCGCATTCTCAATATTGTCACTTGCTAGATTAATTAATTTCGCAAAAATATCATCTAATTCACCTGTTCTGTATGCACAAACATGTCTGCGAAGCATGAATGTTTCAATAACCTTTAATGTAGAGATAATTGTGGAATCATTAATGTCATCTCTGCTGAATAAATTTAGTAGGAAAATATATGACGGAAATGATTTGATTCTTTGTAAGTTGAAAAGATGTCTATTAATTTCTTGATTAGAAGATTTTCGTTTTAATAGTTGTTTGTAGATATGAGACATATTTTTGAGATTTTTTGAGAACTCTACAATTGATATTTTGCTAATTTTATTACTGCTTTCAGTTGTATGGTTTTCGGGGTCTAAATCTTCGGATATTTCTTCTTCGATGTCCTCTGAGTTTTCTACTTTAATTTCATTATAGATTTCAAATTCAGCTAGTTCTTCAGCCTCTTGCACATAGTTGAAATAATATTTTTTAAACTCATCTATGATATATGTGTCTGTCACTTTGTAAGTTCTAATTCCAGACATGAATTGCCTGAAAAATTTATCAGTATCTATTTCGTCAAGATTTATAATTAACTCTTTCCAGTTTTCTTTTACTGATGATAGTATTTCTTCATTAATGGATGATGCGTGACCAAGCAAAAAGTTTTTTATAATATCTGTGCTGTTTAATTTTAATCCGCGATTGTTTATAGTTTCAAATAGTTTATAGGCATCCTTTGCTTCCCCTACATCTAGCCTTATAAGTAATACATTATTTATGAACTTATAATAAATTTCATCAAGATCTTGGTCTGATAATTTGTTAATCCACTCATATAGATATTTGTATGCATTTAATAAATCTTGATTTTTAACCTCCTCAAGGTCAGTTTGGCTCATTATTTTGATATAGTCTGGATTGTCTAAGTCTCCGAGCAATATCTTGTTATGTAGTTTTCGATCAATTCCTTTGCAAAATAAGAAACTATTTATTTCATCTGAAATTTCTTTCTTTCCTAATTCTGTAAATTTCACTTGAAGAGCTTTCATGAAAAGAGAAAGAGATGTTACTCTCTGTTGACCATCAACTAATTCAAGAGGATTTATCCCCGCTGTGTGACTTGAAGTGAGACAAACGATACTTCCAAGTAAATGAGTGTCTTGGGTTTTTAAAAAGTTAATGTCGTCAAATAATTCAATTAATTGTTTCCATTGCCATGAATATCTTCTTTGATAAGCAGGAATAGTGAATAGCTCATTGCTACTACTAAATAATTGACTCAATGTAAGGGTTGTTGGAGTAATTTTCATTTAGTGTATCCAGTTAAATTATTTTTTTCTAACGGTTCTGCGGATAACCGGCGCTCCGTTGAAAATTTATTTTCATAAGGTTCGTCCGGTTCAGGCGCTTGATGGACAGCGCGCAGCGTCGGCCAGCAAGGGGATGGGAATCCGCAGAACCGAAGCGCCTGCTGCATCTCTTTTTTAAAACATGACTTGTACACCAAATAGAACCGTATTACTAGAAAAACACAGACTCAACACAAAGCAAACTCACCCACCAAAAAAACTCAAACC
>JAUZSP010000002.1:0-117500 GCA_030949385.1 Gammaproteobacteria bacterium
AATTTGTTGCAGATGAGAGGAAGTAACCTATTGATGGTGAGGAAGTGGAGGTTTATTATCGTGTGTCATCGGTAAAGATTGAATGAGGGTAGCTGATTTCCCATTGCGGTTTTTTTCTGCCTCAGTAGCTTGATTGATTCGTTTGAGCGGTGTATGGACAGTTTGCGCTGCTTGGATCTTAGGTTTTGAAATTGTTTTAAAGTAGAGGGCGATGGCATGATGGGCTTGTTGACGTAACTGTTCGGACTGCCCCCTTTTCTGCAACTTCTTGTTGAATGGGGCGAAGCTGTCACGATTGTTTGGGTCGAATGCGTATTTGTGGCAAAAGTCTAAGTAAAAGCGAAGCCACTTTCTGTAATAAGGCTGTTGGTTTTGAACAATGGGATGTTGATTCAGTAGCCTATCGTAGTGGCGGGTAAGGTTGTCGCTGATTGTGATCATAGGGTGATATCCATATCTGTATAGCTTGAATTTTTGGGGTGATATGCAGTTAGAATATCTTTAGTAAAGGGAGTTTGGTTTGTCAAAGGAAGTAAAGACAGTAAGATATACAGGTCTGCATAATCACTTGTTAGGTGCAAAGAACATGAAGACCGGTGGAAGAAATATAGGACATTACAAAGAATGAAGATTGATAAAATTAAAATAGCAAATTTTCGATCATATCAAGACGAAATAGTTATTGATCTCGATGATTTAAATGTCTTTGTGGGTAAGAATGATATTGGTAAATCAACGGTTTTAGAAGCACTTGATATTTTCTTTAATGAAAATAAGGGCGTAATCAAACTTGATAAAGATGACGTAAACAAAAAATCTAAAAATGAAGGTGATGCGGAAATAAGAATTAGTTTGGTTTTTAGCAATCTGCCTAATACTTTAACGATTGATGCAACAAATCCAACAAGCTTAGCTGATGAGTATCTATTAACTGAAAAAGGGTGTTTAGAAATAACCAAAAAATACCCAAACGCTGGAAAAGAGAAAATATTTATTAAAGCTCATCACCCAGCAAACCCTGATTGCGCTGGCTTGCTTTTAAAAAAGAATGCAGATTTAAAAAAGATATTAACGGCAAATGATATCAATTGTGAAGATAAAACAAAAAATGCAGAAATACGTAAATCTATATGGAATCATTATTCGGATAATTTGCAATTAGAAGAAGTTGAAATTGAGTTAGCAAAAGAAGATGCAAAAAATACTTGGACTCAATTAAAAAGCTATATGCCTTTGTATTCGCTATTTCAATCCGATAGAAAGAACAGTGATGGAGATAGTGAAGTACAAAACCCAATGAAATTGGCTGTTCAGGAAATTCTGAAAGACCAAAGGTTAATGGATAGCCTAAATAACGTTGCAAGTGAAGTGGAAGCAAAACTAAAAAAGGTTGTAGGTAAAACGCTAGAAAAACTTAATGAAATGAACCCTGAAATAGCGGATAGCTTAACACCTGTAATCCCCACTCCTGACAGTCTCAAATGGATTGATGTGTTTAAAAGTGTTTCGATAACAGGTGACGAAGATATACCAATTAATAAGAGAGGTAGCGGAGTTAAGAGATTAATTCTTTTGAATTTTTTTAGGGCTGAAGCTGAGCGAAGACAAAATGAAAACAATGTCCCTAGTATAATTTATGCTATTGAAGAGCCAGAAACATCCCAGCACCCGAACCATCAGAGAAAGCTTATAGAGGCATTTGTTGAATTATCTCAATCGGATAATACGCAAATACTATTAACAACGCATAGCCCTTCAATAGTCAGATTATTAGAGTTTGATCATATCAAGCTAATAAAAAATGAACCCAATAAAGAAGTTGTCAATGTTCGACGCAACGAATTACCGTATCCTTCACTAAATGAAGTTAATTTTTTGGCATTTGGAGAGTCAAACGATGAGTATCATAATGAGCTATATGGATTTATAGAAAGTGAAGAACTATTAACTAAATATAAAAATGGTAAGCAAAAAAATCACCTATATCAAAATTATGCGTAATGGTAATAGGCGAGACGAACAAAAAATTATTAGTGAATATATTCGCCATCAAATACACCATCCTGAAAACACTCTTAATGAGCGGTTTACAGACGAACAACTACAAGAGTCTATTGGCGATATGAGAGTATTTATTCAATCTCAAGGGCAAGGCGAGTGAAAGCACCTAACAAAAGCATACACGCGGGCTGCCAAAAGCGGCGCGGCTTTCGCTACGCTACAGCAACACCACATTCGGCAGCCGGTGATGCTAGGCGTTATGTTTAAAAAACTTGATTTTACGTGCGTATTAGCGTACGCCCAATAAAGAGGTAAATAATCATGACGATACTAAATGCTACTGAGGCTAGGTCAAAGCTGTATAGCCTTATAGATGAGGCCACTGAAACCCACCAACCTATTGTAATTACAGGAAAAAGAGGCAATGCAGTGCTAGTCTCAGAAGACGATTGGAATGCGATATCTGAAACCTTTCATCTACTATCAGTACCGGGAATGAGAGAGTCTATCCAGGAAGGATTGAAACAAGATCTATCTGAAAGCTCCAAGGAGCTTGATTGGTGACTTGGGAGGTTGTGTATACAAAACAAGCTCAAAAGGATGCTAAAAAACTAGCGTCTTCTGGGCTAAAAAATAAAGCAAAAAAACTATTAGATATCATTCAAAAAGACCCTTACCAAAATCCACCACCGTATGAAAAATTGATTGGTGATTTGTCAGGTGCTTATTCACGCCGTATCAACATTCAACATAGGCTCGTATATCAAATATACGAAAAGGAGAGGGCCATTAAAATTATCAGGCTCTGGACGCACTATGAATAAAAAGTCTAGCGAATAAGGTTAGATCGTGATTCACGCGCAGCGTGAGTCCACAACCTGAACCGTTTGTTGGGCAAGCCCGTCGGTTGAGTTATTACACGCTATTGGTAAGCGCTCAATAAACCCCACCTAAACATCCCAGAACGCCTGAGTTACGGTACCTCCACATTCACAGGAGGCTATTCGCGGTTAAGTTAAAAAATACTCGGCTGTGGTATCAGCGCCGCTACTCCGGCTCATAGGCCAAATTAGGCGACAACCAACGCTCGATCACATTCAACTCCATCCCCTTACGCGCTGCGTAATCCTCCACCTGATCGCGGTTGAGTTTGCCCACGGCAAAATAACGCGCTTGTGGATGGGCGAAGTAGAGACCACTGACGGCGGCGGTGGGTACCATCGCTTTCGATTCCGTCAGCCAGATGCCCGTATTGGCCTCGGCATCGAGCAACTGCCAGAGCAGATCTTTTTCCGTGTGATCGGGGCTGGCGGGATAGCCCATCGCCGGACGGATGCCGCGATACTGCTCGGAGATCAGTTCGTCGTTGTTGAGCTGTTCGTCGCTGGCGTAGCCCCACAGCTCGGTGCGGACTTGGTGATGCAGCCACTCGGTGAGCGCCTCGGCAAGACGATCCGCCAAGGCTTTCAGCATCAGTGAGCTGTAGTCGTCGTGATCTTGATCGAACTCGGTAATTTTGGCATCAATGCCCTCGCCAGCGGTGCAGGCAAAAGAGCCTAAATAGTCGGCCACGCCGCTGGCTTTAGGGGCGACAAAGTCCGCCAGACATTCGTTGTATTTGCCCTTGGGCTGCTTGCCCTGTTTGCGTAGATTGTGAAAGGTGAGCTGAGTGGTTTGACGTGTGTCGTCGCTGTAGATTTCGATGTCATCGCCGACGGCGTTGGCGGGGAACAGGCCGACTACGGCACGCGCGGTGAGCCACTTTTCATCAATGATCTGTTGCAGCATCTCGGTGGCATCGGCGTAGAGTTTGGTGGCTGCGTCGCCTTTCTCAGCGTCTTTCAAAATGGCGGGGAAACGCCCACGCAGTTGCCACGCATGGAAGAAAAACGTCCAATCAATCAGCGGCACAATCTCATTCAGGTCGATGTCGTTCAACACCGTGATGCCCAATTTCTGCGGCTGTTTGGGTTGATAGGTTGGCCAATCAATCGGGGTTGGGTTGGCTTGCGCTTTTGCCAGCGGGATCAGGTTACGCGCTTCGTTTTTATTCGCACGGCGCAGACGCACCTCGTCGTAGTCGGTTTTGATCTCGGCCAGATAGGGGTCGCACTTGGTCTCAGAGAGCAGGTTGCTGGCCACACCAACGGCACGGGAAGCGTCGGGCACGTAGATCACTGGGTTGTTGTAAGCGGGATCAATCTTGACCGCTGTGTGCGCTTTGGAGGTGGTGGCTCCGCCGATCAGCAGTGGCTGTTTCATGCCTCTGCGCTGCATCTCTTTGGCCACATGCACCATCTCATCCAGTGAGGGGGTGATCAGCCCCGAGAGGCCAACGATGTCCACCTGCCGCTCTTCGGCGGCGTTGAGGATCTCCTCGGCGGGGATCATCACCCCAAGGTCAATCACCTCGTAGTTGTTGCACTGCAACACCACGCCGACGATGTTTTTGCCGATGTCGTGCACATCGCCTTTCACCGTGGCGAGCAAAATCTTGCCTCGGCTGCTGGCGGCGGCATCGGCTTTTTCCGCTTCAAGGTAGGGTTCCAGATAGGCGACGGCTTTTTTCATTACCCGCGCCGATTTGACCACTTGGGGCAGAAACATTTTACCGGCTCCAAACAGATCGCCGACGATGTTCATGCCGTCCATCAAGGGGCCTTCGATCACATGCAGGGTTTTTTCTGAGTCGAGGCGCACCTCTTCGGTGTCTTCGATAATAAACTCGGTGATGCCTTTTACCAGCGAGTGGGCGAGGCGTTTGCGCACCGGCAGTTCACGCCAAGTCAGATCGGCTTTGTTCTCCCGAACGCTGCCATCGCCTTTGTAGTTGGGTGCCAGATCCACCAGCTTCTCGGTGGCCTCACTGTTTTTGTTCAGCAGCACATTTTCAACGGCCTCGCGCAGCTCGGCGGGGATGTCGTCGTAAACCACCAACTGACCGGCGTTGACGATGCCCATATCAAGACCGGCTTGAATGGCGTGGTAGAGAAACACCGAATGAATCGCTTCACGCACCGGATTGTTGCCTCGGAAGGAGAAGGAGACATTGGAAACCCCGCCACTGACCATCGCATAAGGCAGGTTTTGTTTGATCCAGCGGGCGGCGTTGATGAAGTCCACGCCGTAGTTGTTGTGTTCGTCGATGCCGGTGGCGACGGTGAGGATGTTCGGATCAAAAATAATGTCTTCGGCGTTGAAACCAACCTCTTCGGTGAGGATGCGATAGGCGCGACCGCAGATCTCTTGGCGACGTGCCAGATTGTCCGCTTGCCCCTGTTCATCAAAGGCCATGACGATGATGGCGGCTCCGTAACGCTGGCAGAGGCGGGCGCGTTCAATAAAGGCCGCTTCACCCTCTTTGAGGGAGATGGAGTTGACGATGGCTTTGCCCTGCACGCATTTTAGCCCCGCTTCAATGATCTCCCATTTGGAGGAGTCGATCATAAAGGGGACTTTGGTGATCTCCGGTTCGGCGGCGCAGAGGTTGAGAAAACGCCGCATGGCGACCACGCCGTCCAACATGCCTTCATCCATGTTCACATCGACGATCTGCGCGCCGTTTTCCACCTGGGTGCGGCAGATGTCGAGCGCCTCTTCGTACTCTTCGTTGAGGATCAGGCGCTTGAATTTGGCCGAGCCGGTGATGTTGGCGCGTTCACCGATGTTGATAAAATTAAGGGCTTTTTCCAGATTGAGCGGTTCTTGACCGGAGAGGCGGCAAACGTTGTCGATTTTGGGCAGCACACGCGGCGGAGTGTTTTTCACCGCTTCGGCGATGGCGCGGATGTAGTCGGGGCTGGTGCCGCAGCAGCCACCGACGATGTTTAAAAAGCCGCTGCTCGCCCATTCGCCGATCTGCTCCGCCATGTTTTCTGGGGGCAGATCGTACTCGCCAAATTCGTTGGGCAGACCGGCGTTGGGATGCACATTGACCCGAAACTCACTGATGCGCGAGATCTCTTCCACATACTGGCGCAACTCATCGGGGCCCAGAGCGCAGTTGAGGCCGATGGAGAGGGGCTTGGCGTGACGCAAGCTGTTATAAAAGGCTTCGCTGGTCTGGCCAGAGAGGGTGCGCCCAGAGGCATCGGTGATGGTGCCGGAGATCATCACCGGAATGCGAATGTTCTGTTCAGCAAAAAGGCGCTCGCAGGCAAAGACGGCGGCTTTGGCGTTGAGGGTATCGAAGATGGTTTCGATCAGCAGAATGTCCACCTGACCTTCGATCAGAGCGTGAATGGCGGTGGTGTAATCGGCCACCAGCTCATCAAAATTGACGCTGCGCGCCCCAGGGTCATTGACATCTACAGACATAGAGGCGGTTTTTTGTGTCGGTCCGAGCACCCCAGCGACAAAACGCGGTTTGTCAGGGGTGCTGTATTTGTCCGCCGCTGCACGGCAGAGCTGCGCCGAGACGAGGTTGATCTCATAGGCGTGCTCTTGCAGACCAAAACGCTCCAGATCTTTGGCGGTGGCACCAAAGTTATTCGTTTCGATGATGTCAGCACCGGCTTCAAGGTACTGCTCGTGAATCTCGCGGATCAGCTCGGGTTTGGTCAGTACCAGCAGATCGTTCATGCCTTTGAGGGGGCTGGGCCAATCGGCAAAACGTTCGCCACGGTAGTCTTCTTCTTCCAATTTGTAGCGTTGGATCATGGTGCCCATCGCACCATCCAGAATCAAAATACGTTCTTGAAGTGCGCTGAGAAGAAATTTACTGCTGGGGGTGGTGTACATGCTGAGCCTCGTGCCGTGCCGCTGAAAAATAGGCGCAGATTCTAACATGAGGCGGGCAAGTCTGGTTTGCGGATCAATAGCAGCTCTTTGTGAGTTTACGGAGTAAAATACTGATTTTATCGCAAACCTGAGGGTGCCGCTGTGCCAAAGCGTGAAACAAAATTATCAGCAGAGCTGGTGAAACGAGATCGGGCGGTGGTTTGGCACCCTTATTCGGCGATGCAGAGCGAGCAACCGCTGTTTCCAGTGGTGTCGGCGGAGGGGGTTTATTTGCGGCTGGCCGATGGGCGACGGCTGATTGATGGCATGTCCTCTTGGTGGTGTGCGATTCACGGCTACAACCATCCGCATATGAATCATGTGGTGCAGGCGCAGCTGGAGGATATGGCGCATGTGATGTTTGGTGGCTTGACCCATCCGGCGGCCATCGAGCTGGCTGAACGGTTGGTGCAGCTGACTCCTGAGCCGTTGCAGCGGGTCTTTTTTGCTGATTCGGGATCGGTGGCGGTGGAGGTGGCGTTGAAGATGGCGATGCAATATTGGGTCGCCAAAGGCCATGCTCAAAAGCGGCGTTTTCTTGCCCTGCGTCAAGCCTATCACGGTGACACGTTTCACTGCATGTCGGTCTGCGATCCGGTGACGGGAATGCATTCGCTGTTTGGTGAGGTGTTGCCCAAACAGGTGTTTGCCGAAGCGCCTCAATGTGGTTTTGAGCAGCCATGTACAGATGACGATCTGCACTCGATAAAAACCTTGATGGAGCTGCATCGACACGAATTGGCGGCGGTGATTCTTGAGCCGGTGGTGCAGGGTGCGGGGGGGATGCGTTTCTATTCTCCAGACTACCTGCGTCGGGTGCGAGGCTTGTGCGATGAGCTGGGGGTGTTGCTGATTGTGGACGAAATCGCCACCGGTTTTGGTCGCACGGGCAAACTGTTTGCCTCTGAACACGCTCAAATCAGTGCCGATATTCTCTGTGTGGGTAAGGCCTTGACCGGTGGTTATTTGAGCTTGGCTGCCACCTTGACCACCTGTGAGGTGAGTGAGGTGATTGATGGCGGTGATCCTGGGTTGTTTATGCACGGCCCGACCTTTATGGCCAACCCCTTGGCTTGTGCAGCGGGTTTGGCCAGTTTGGAGATTTTATCGACGGCGCAGTGGCAGGTGCAGGTGCAGGCCATTGAAGCGGGGCTAAAAGTAGGTTTGGCTGCCTGTGAGCCGTGGCCGTGGGTTGCCGAGGTGCGGGTGTTGGGGGCGATTGGGGTGGTGGAGTTGCAGCAGCCAGTCAATATGGCCACGATTCAGCAGCAGTTTGTTGAGGCGGGTGTTTGGGTGCGACCCTTTGGCAAATTGGTTTATCTGATGCCGCCTTACATTATCTCCACAGCCGAGTTGGCGCAGTTGACTGCGGCGGTTTGTCGTGTGGTTTCAACGCTGGGTGATTAAGGCTGTTTGTTGGCAATCGTGACGCGCATATTTTCGACCACCACTTCCAGTTTTGAGAGACAGACCTGTTCGCCATTTTTTAGACCTTTGCTGATAATGACCACGTTGTTTTCCAGCCGTGCCACGTCAACGGAGCGCAGATGCAGACGTTGGTGTGCGTCGATGATCCAGAGCTGATCTTGGCCGCGCAGCGCGTTGCGGGGCAGGACAAAAACGTTCTTGAGCTGTTTGCCTTCGATGCGGGCTTGGACAAATTGGCCTGGGGTCAGTTGGGGCTGAGCATCTGAGTGGCTGTTATCGACTTCGGCAACCAGATAGTGCATTCGTGTTTGGGAGTCGATGATCTGTTCGCTGCGTTGAATCAGACCCTGCCAGCGTTGTTGCTGTTGTTTGAGTTCAACGGCAATGGGCTTGCTGAGTGCTTGATGCGGATTTTGCTCTAAAAAGGCCAACTGTTGCTGATGCAAGGGCAGACGAATTTCGACTTTGTCGAGGCTGTAGAAGCGACCGATGGAGCTGCCTGCGCGCAGGTAGAGGCCGAGATCGGCCTGCTTTGTTTTCAAGTAGCCGTCGTAAGGCGCATGGATCTCGGTGCGTTCGAGGTTAAGCCTTGCCAGCGCGAGATCCACTTTACTGGCCGACAACTTGGCTTTGGCTTCGATTAATTGTGGTTTTTTCAGTAGCAGCGGGCTGGCTTGGCCTTTTTTGCCCAGTTGTTGCCAATCAAACAGCGCTTGTTCGCTGTTGGTTTTACTCAGCAGGTAGCGTTGTTTGGCCTGAGTCACCACAGCTTCAGCCCGTTGTACTTGCAGATCGTAGTCGGATTGCTCCAGTGAGAGCAGCAATTCGCCCTGTTTGAAAAAACCACCGACAGCAAATTGCGGCGCGAGGGAGCGGACTTTTCCGGTTACTTCAGCGATCAGTTCACTTTCTTGTTGTGGTCTGACACTGCCTTGGGAGTGCAAATAGAGTTGATAGTTTTGGTTTTGTGCGCTGAGTACGCGCACCACAGGTGTGTAGCTTTCTTTGGTTTTGGCTTCGATTTTTTGGCCGGAATTGATTAGCAGTTTGCTGGCAAAGGCGGCAACAATCAGTAACAGAATGGGTAAGGCGATTTTGAGCAGCTTCATGGAAAGAGGACTTGCAGAAAGAAGGAGGGGCTATTATGGAACAAAGTGGAATAAAAATGCCATCCTTGGCGTACGGCCTCCCTGCCGTTGATCCACGGAGAGGTAAAAGGTAACTTTCTATCTTGTATGAAAACTCCGACTGAGATTGAACAGAAAAGTTCATGCGGAGGCAAAACAACCCAACTGAAAGACTTCAGCTGGGTTTTAGAGGCCGAGGCTTCTAAATTTTACTTAGCAACAGGAGCAGCAACTACGGGAGCAGCAGCAGGCTCAACAGCGGCTACGGTAGAAGTTGTGTCGGTTTTGGTGGCCACATCGCTGTTGCCTTTAGCAGACGCGTTCATGTTGAAACCGAAAGAACCGGAACCGTTAGCAGAACCGTTTCCGGTGCCATTTCCAGCGCCGTTACCGTTGGTGTCGGTGCTGTTACCGGTGCTGTCCATGTTGCCTTTGGTATCGGCGTCTGCTTTAGCAGATGCGTTCATGCTGAAACCGAAAGAACCGGTGCCGTTACCAGCAGTTTGTGTAGAACCGTTACCATTACTGTTGTTGTAGTTGCTGTTGTTAGCAAAAGGACCGAACCAAGCGTGAGAAGCAGCAGAAGCGGTCAACAGAGCAGCAGCAGCGATAATTTTCAATGTTTTCATCAGGTTAATCTCCAAAAGTTTAATAATCTAAAAAGTAAAAAAGAGTTTGTTTAGGGTGTTGGCGGTGCCTGCCTAAACGATGAAATGGAGTCTATTAGTAATAACTAATATTAGCAAGTTCTTTTTTACTTGTTTTCTAAAATAGATTGAAAAAAGATTTTAGATCTATTTTTCTCGTTTTAGGGGTTAAAACGCATGGAGAGATCGATGGCTTTGATGTCTTTTGTTAGCGCACCAATGGAGATGTAGTTAACGCCCGTTTCAGCTTTGGCGCGGATATTGGCCAAGGTGATGTTGCCGGAGGCTTCCAGATCGATTGTGCCTGCGGTGAGATTAACCGCTTGTTCGAGCAGAGGCAGATCAAAGTTATCCAGCATAATGCGGTCAGGCTGAGCTGTCAGTGCTTCTTGCAGTTGATTGAGGTTTTCGACTTCGACCTCAAGCAGTACTTCAGAATTGATGCGACGAGCGGTGCGAATGGCGGTGGTGATGCTGCCTGCGGCGGCAATGTGATTCTCTTTGATCAGAAAGGCATCGAAGAGGCCGATGCGATGGTTGTGACAACCACCCACTTTAACGGCGTATTTTTGTGCTAAACGCCAACCAGGCAGGGTTTTTCGGGTGTCGAGCACTTTGACATCGGTACCCGCCACCGCTTGGACGTAGCGATGGGCGCTGCTGGCGGTGGCGGAGAGGCTCTGTAAAAAGTTGAGTGCCGTGCGCTCCCCCTGAGAGCAGGCTGCGAGCGCAGCCGTGCAGGGTGCAGAGTGTTTGTTTGGCGCTGAGCGTCTCGCCTTCTTGAGCGAGCCATTTAATGCTTATGCTGGGATCAATTTGGCGAAAGACCTCGTCAAACCAAGCAGTGCCACATAAAACAGCAGTCTCGCGACAGACGATGCTGGCGTTGGCGTGTTGTTCGATGGGGATGAGTTGAGCACTGAGGTCGCCGTCACCAATGTCTTCGGTGAGGGCATTTTTTACCATCTGCTGGATCAGTTGTTTGGTGGGTAAGATAGTCATCAGTGTGGTCTGGGCTCTTCGCTAAAACGGATGGTTTCGATGTTCCACTCTTTTTCCGAGGCGGTCAGAATCAGGCAGCTGGGACCGCCGTTGGTACGCACTCGCCCTGATGCGCCTGGGTTGACCACCCACGGTGTTTGGCTTTTGTCGATCACCTGTTTGTGGGTGTGGCCGTAAATGACGATGCGTGCCTCGGGATGGGTGGCACGCAGCGCATCGTGGCAAGGGGTGTGATGTCCGTGAACATGACCGTGTTCCATTGCCAAAATACCGCCTGGTAGGGTGAGCTTGGCCTCCCTGGGCAGGCGCTCCACAACATCATTGGCTTCGGGCCAACGACCGGGAAGATCGTTGTTGCCGGTGACGGCAATCAGTCGTTCTGTGAGCGTGGCCAATTGTTGTAACACGGTGACATCACAGATGTCTCCGGCGTGCAAAATGTAGTCACAACCGCGCAGCTTTCCGATAATACGTTCATCGAGATGAGCGTGGCTGTCGGAGAGAATACCGACCACAACCGATGTGTCTGAAATCGGTTGTGAGTGGGGTTGGTTAAGTGACTTCACGGCGTTGTTCTTCTTCACGTTTACGGGCTTCGGCAATTTCGCTTTCTCGGCGCATTTCCAAGATTTCTTTACGTTCTGCAATGCGTTTTTCAAAGGCACCTTTCTGTTCTTCCAAGGTTTTTTCGGCAAACAAAATTTGGCGCAAGAACTGGTAACCGAATTCCATCGCGATGATGTCGTCTTTGGCGATGGCTTCGTAGGTGCTGTCGGCCAGATCGTAGCTCTTTTTG
The DNA here is from genome assembly GCA_030949385.1 of Gammaproteobacteria bacterium. Lineage (NCBI taxonomy): Bacteria > Pseudomonadati > Pseudomonadota > Gammaproteobacteria > Gammaproteobacteria bacterium. The sequence continues at coordinate 11,781 of JAUZSP010000002.1, forward strand.
AATGAATCACTGGCAATAAAACGACGAAAGCGATCCATGTCATAGGAGGCCATAAAAAAGAGTTGCAGGCTCAATGAAGAGGGGCGACCGATGCTGGGGCCAGCAGAACGTTTTTTCAGCATTAACTGCAACCAGCCACGATTGTGTTCATCGTAAACTTCTGCTTTTTGTTCTTTTCGATAGTCGCCAATGGTGATGGTGCGATCTTCTTTGTGCCCCATGCAGTGGGACTCTTTTACCAGTGAGAAATGGGCTTCATCGGTGGTGGAGTCTTTGTGGTGCATCGCCAGCATGGCGACGGGGTAATAACGACAGACCGCAGGACGATCTTCGTAGACCGTGCAGCCGTCTTCATTCAAAAAGGAGCAGGCACCGTCGTTGTCGGTTTTCAGCTTGACTCCAGGTAGGCCGTCTCGATCCATCTCAAAGGGTACGGTGTGGTCGGCGAGAAATTCGCTGGAGTTTTTGTCCAGACGTTGTTTCAGGCGGATGATGTCGTAGGGTGCCAAGGTGATGTCGGCCTGTTTACAACAGGCGTTAAAACAGGAGATTTCTTTGTGGCAGCGAAATTGGATTTCGGTCTCCAGCTCCATCACTTCAGGGACGATGTCGCTGGTGAAGGGGATGTCTTCTGGGTTGACGGGGTTATGTGTACTCATGTCTGTTTCCTTATTTGATGGCCGGATATCGACAATCGGTCCTGATGTGATGTTGCCTCGGGGGTCACTCTGCCAGAGGCCGATTGCGGATATTTAGGCTTTTCTGTAACGAAAAAATCCGAACACCTTTCAGTGTCCGGACTTTTCAAACCAATAAACTGCTAAGTAGACTTACTTGAACAGTTTGGCTTTGTCAACAATATCGACGTGAGCGCGCTTGAAACACGTCCACTTTTGAGTCTCTTTGCTGTAGATGGAGTTGACAAAACAGTGCCAGTTCTCTTCATCAACAAAGTTTTTATCCATGCGGTAGTAGAAACCAGGATAACGTGACTCTTCACGGAACTCGATGTGCTTCATGTGCGCTTCAGCAGTCAGGATGCGATGGTAGTTTTCCCATGCACGCAGCAATTCGTGCAGATCTTTCGCACGCATTTTTTCTGCATCTTCCTTCAGCATGTCCATCTTCTCACCAGCAACCCGCAGCATTTCTGCGTTGGTGTTGTAGTAAGTAGAACAACCGGCAACGTACTCATCCATAATTTTTTGCAGACGGAACTGCAACATTTTAGGGGTGATGTAGTTCGGGTTGACGTCGATCGCAGTACTGTAGTCTTTGAACTCCAGGAAGGTACGAACGGGTTGATAAATGGCATCAACCAAGGTGTCAATGTCGGTATCCAACTCAGGTGAGAAGTCTTGGTTGTCAATGCAGTACTTGACCATGGACTTAGCAGCCATCCGACCTTCAGCGTGAGAGCCAGAGGAGAACTTATGCCCAGAAGCACCAACACCATCACCGGCGGTGAACAGACCACTGACGGTGGTCATACCACGGTAGCCCCAGTTCCAACCTGAAGGCAGGTGGCCTGGCACTTTGTCGGCTTCGTCATGTTCTTCAGTGGTGGGTGCACCAACGTCCGTAGGACCAGAGGTCCAGATACCACAACAACCGGAGTGAGAACCCAACAGGTAGGGTTCGGTAGGCATCAGCTCGGAGTTTTTCTTCTCAGGCTCAATGTTTTCACCAACCCAGACACCACATTGGCCGATACACATATCGAGGAAATCTTCCCACGCTTCTGCTTCCAGATGTTTCACTTCGCGAGGAGACAAGGTTTTGCGCAAGTTAGCCAGAGCGGTAACGGTGTCCATCCAGATGGGACCACGACCTTCTTTCATCTCTTTCAGCATTAAGTGGTTACGCAAGCAAGACGCAGGAACCGCTGCCTGACCGTAAGGAGGGTAGTCGTTCAGCATCTCTTTGTTGCGATCCATGTACACTTCACCAAAAGCGTTGGTTGCTTTGGCTTTGAAGAGCAGGAACCACGCGCCAACAGGACCGTAACCGTCTTTAAAACGGGTGGGTACAAAGCGGTTTTCCATCATGGTCAATTCAGCACCGGCTTCGGCAGCCATGGAATAGGTAGAACCTGCATTCCAAACGGGGTACCACGCACGGCCTTGACCTTCGCCTACGGAACGAGGACGGAAGATGTTGACACAACCACCCGCGGCCAACAGGATCGCTTTGGCTTTGTAAACCACGATTTTGTGATCACGAGTAGAGAAACCCACTGCGCCAGCGATGCGGCTAGGATCGTTTTTGTCGTTGATCAGTTTGACGATGAAGATACGTTCTTCAATGCGGTCAATACCGAGGGATTTTTTCGCAGCTTCAGCAACGATCCATTTGTAGGATTCGCCGTTGATCATGATTTGCCATTTACCAGAACGTACGGGTTTGCCGCCGTCTTTCAATGAGGTCATGCCTTTAGAGCCGTCAAAACGCTCGCCGTTTTCGTCGGTTTTCCAGATGGGCAGACCCCATTCTTCAAACAGATGTACGGATTCATCAACCACACGACCGAGATCGTAGGCTAAATCATCACGGGTCAGCCCCATCAAATCGTTAGAGACCATGCGCGCGTAATCCGCAGGATCCTGCTCAGCACCGATGTAGGTGTTGATCGCAGAGAGACCCTGGGCAACCGCACCAGAACGATCCATTGCGGCTTTATCAACCAGTTTGATCTTCAGATCAATACCGTGCTCTTCTTTTGCTTTTTTTGCCCAAGGCATGATTTCGTACGCAGCACCGCAACACGCCATGCCACCACCAATCATGAGGATATCAACCTCTTCTTGGACTACCTCTGGATTTCCAAATTCACCAGCCATTCTTCTAATTCCTCAAATTTTTTCAAAAAATGCGTCAATAACGACAAAGGTCAAGTTACTTACGGATCAGCTCGCTGGGATCGCCTTCGCGGAAACCGTTCTGTTCTTTGTGGTTGAAGAAACCGATTTTTTCGATGTTGGCCATATCAGCTTCTGCTTTGCCACCGTAACAATCGATAGAACCTTCAGGTGTGGTACGGATAGGGAATTTGAAGCGTTTCAAGGTGCCGTTACGGAATTTGATCGTCCACATAATGGAGTCAGAACCACGCAGAGGCTGCACAGAACCACCCAAAGGCACAACGTCAGCGTAGTGACGTGCTTCAATGGCGTTTTGAGGACAGATTTTCACGCAGGAGTAACACTCCCAGCACTGCTCAGGCTCTTGGTTGTATGATTTCATCGCGTGGCCGGTTTCAGAACCGTCTTTGTCGAGTTTCATCAAATCGTGGGGGCAGATGTACATGCAAGCAGTCTTATCTTGACCTTTACATCCATCACATTTCTCAGTACGTACGAACGTTGGCATCGTAGTAACTCCTTAAGGGGTCGTAGTGAACTACAAAAGTGCTCATAGAGAGCCGGTTTCTTCATTTTTCAAAAAAACCAATTAGGGTAGGATTTTTCTGAATTGCACCACTTTATAGAGGGTTGGTGGGTAAAATCCAAACAGAATTTCCTTTGTGGTCATAAGGCAAGCTTATAAATCTATTTTATTTCCTTTCTGTTGGTGCTTGGGTTGGTTGCCTGTTTGTGCCAATATCTGTTTGCGAAAGTGAGGTTAGATGGATGTTAATGGCAATGAAAATAATAAGTTTATGACTACTGAAACGTATCGTTGTGTGGTGATGTTTGCGGATGTGGCGGGAAGTACCCGACTTTACGAGGAGTTGGGGGATCAACTGGCGCAACAAGTGATCGCTGAACGTCTCGTTTCTATGGCAGCCGTGGTGGAGCGTTTTCAAGGTACGGTGATTAAAACCATCGGTGATGAGATCATGGTGCGTTTTGATGAGCCGGACCTGGCTGTGATGGCAGCCTGTCATATTCATGAACTGGGTGCCTCAAAAACGGTGCAGGGAGTGATTCTTTCTGAGCACATTGGTCTGCACTACGGCTCGACGGTGCTTTCCAATGGCGATCTGTTTGGTGATGCGGTCAATGTGGCCGCACGTCTGACCAGTGTGGCGCGTGGCGGGCAAATTATGACTTCACAAGAGACCATGGATCGACTCTCTGACGATTTGAGTCTGTTGGCGCGCCGTTTTGATCTGACAAAAGTTAAGGGACGCAGCCAGCCGATTATTATGTATGAGGTGATTTGGGAGTCGGAGGATGACGTTACCGGCATTCATGAGCAGGGAGTCACTCGTCCCTTGGCGCTGGAGCCGTTGCTGCTGCGTTGTCACACGGAAGAGCGCACTCTGCTACCCAATTCAGTGATGTTGTTGGGGCGTGGCAGTCAATGTGATTTGGTGATTAAAGGTAATGCGATTTCGCGCTTGCACGCCTTTATTGAGTATCACAATGGTAAATTTATCTTGCGTGATGAGAGCACCAATGGGACTTATGTGAAAATGAAAGAGGGGCGTGCTGTCTACCTACGTCGAGAGGAGTTGCCGTTGCTCGGCTCAGGGGTGATCAGTTTGGGTGCGCCGGTCAGAGAACCGGATCATCGCCTGCTCTATTTTGATGCGCAACAGGGTGAAGAGCAAGCAGAGAGTGAAGCGGAAAAACTCACTGTTTTGATCGGTGTTCAGCCTGTTAAAATGAGCCGTTAGTTTTGTGGTGTTTCACGAAATTGTTCAAATTCACGTTTGCTGAGGGCTTTTTGGTAGGCTTCCTCACCGGTGATGAGTTGTTGATCGAGCAGTTTGCGTAAGGCTCCATCCATCGCTTGCATCCCCAGCAAGGCACCACTTTGCATCACATCATCCAGCTGATTGGTTTTACCTTCGCGCAGCAGATTGGAGACCGCCGAGGTGTTGATCAGGATTTCAATTGCGGCAACTCTGCCGCTGCCGTCGGCTCGCCGAGCCAACTGTTGAGAAATAATGCAGCGCAAAGAGGTGGAGAGCATGGTGCGCACCTGAGCCTGCTTGGAGGAGGGGTAGGAGTTGATGATGCGATCCACGGTGTCGGAGGCGCGGTTGGTGTGCAGCGTCCCCAATACCAAGATGCCGGTTTCAGCGGCAGTGACCGCGAGGCTGATGGTTTCATGGTCGCGCATCTCACCGACCAGAATGGCATCGGGATCTTCACGCAAGGCCGAGCGCAGTGCGCTGGCAAAACTGGGTGTGTGTAAACCAACTTGGCGTTGGCTGATCAGGCACTGCTTGCGCTGGTGGGTAAACTCAATCGGATCTTCAATGGTGATGATGTGACCCTTCTTTTTGCGATTGATGGAGTCCACAATCGCAGCCAGCGTGGTGGACTTGCCTGAGCCGGTTTTGCCAGTGACTAAAATCAAGCCCTGTTTGTCCATGCTGAGGCTGGAAATGATGCTGGGCAGCCCGAGTTCTTCAAGGCTCATGGCTTTATTGGGGATGGCACGAAAGACCATGCAGACGCCGTTTAGGTGGCGAAAGGCGTTGACCCTAAAGCGTGCCAGATGTTCGATGCTGTAGGCAAAATCGGCTCCGTCGTCTTTTTCAAAACTCAATCGGGCGGTTTGATCCATGATTTCATAAAGATATTCATGGACTTTTTCTGAGTGCAGCGGTGGTTCGTCAAACGGAGCCAGATCACCGGTTTTACGGATTCGAGGCGGATCACCCGCAATCAGATGCAGGTCGGAACCTTCGGATTCAATCAATTTTCGCAGCAGTCGGTCTACTTGGTTCATGGTCTTCTATCTTGACCCTAGAGGCCAGCCAAGTCTACTTTGGGTAGAATAGTGGGATCGGTAACAAAACGTTGAAAGACTTTTTTGTCATTGGCTCTTAAGTACGCTTCATTGGGATCAATTTCTTGTTTTTCTATTGCAATCATCAGTGCCTGATCCATCAGTTGCATGCCGTAGGTTTTGCCCGTTTGAATTTGGGCGGGGATCTGGTGGGTTTTATCGCGCAAAATAAGTTGTGCGATGGCGCGTGTCATGACCAATGTTTCGATAATCGCTTTGCGCCCTCTTCCATCCAATGTTTTGACCAACTGTTGCGTGATAACGCCATGCAGATTTTGAGATAGAAAGGTTTTTCCTTGTTCGCGCTGCTCCGCAGGCAGCGCATCAATAATTCGATCCACAGTTTTGGAGGCGGTGGTGGTGTGCAGTGTGCCGAGCACCAAATGTCCGGTTTCAGCGGCGGTCATGGCCATCATTATGGCTTCAGAGTCACGCAGTTCACCGACGAAGATGACATCGGGGTCTTCACGCAGAGCGGCGCGGATGCCGTCGGCAAAGGTTTTTACATGGGTACCGATCTCTCTTTGTACCACCTGGGATTTTTTGCTCGGGTGGAGAAATTCAATTGGGTCTTCAAGGCTGATGATGTTGATCGCTTTGGTGCGGTTCAGGTAATCAATCAGCGCCGCCAGGGTGGTGGATTTGCCGGTGCCGGTGGAGCCAGTGACTAAGACCATGCCTTGGTGATGATCGCCCAGTTGCTCGACAATGGGTGGCAGACCGAGTTTTTCCAGTGAAGGAATATTAGAGTCGATGTGCCGAAAAGTAGCACCAAGACCGGTGGATTTGTGAAACAGATTGACCCGAAAACGTCCCACTTCGGGGTCGCTGTAGGAGAAATCCAGATCTTCGCCGTGTTGCAGGCGCTGCTGCTGGGCTTCGGTAAGGATTTCGTGCAGATAACCCTTTAATTCGTTTTTGCGCAGATCGCGGAATTTAATCGGCATCAGATCGCCGTTGATGCGCAACATGGGTGGGACATCAACCGCCAGATGAATGTCTGAGCAGCCTTGGTTGCGAGCTAATTTGAGAAAGGCGTCAATGCGCGCCATACCAAACCCTTGATTATCTGAAGTGTCTCAGTATCTTAGCCACATCTCGCATCGACTGGTAGCGTTTTTCTGGTTTTGCCGACATCATCTTGATCACCACCGCACTGAGGGTGTTGGGGATATTGGGGTTTTTCTTGTGCGGTGGGGTGGCTTTGCCCTGAGCGTGTTGGTAGAGCACGGAGATCAGGTCTTTGCTGTCAAAGGGCGGCGAACCGGTGAGCATTTCGTACAGCAATACGCCCAAACTGTAGATGTCGGTGCGTTCATCAATGCGTTTGCCGTGAATCTGCTCCGGTGCCATGTAACGAGGGGTGCCAACCACAGCACCGGTTTTGGTCAGTTGAGTGTCACCGCTGCTGCGCGCAGCAGCCACACCAAAATCAACGATTTTGACCAGATCCCGGTTGTTGATCAAAATATTAGCCGGTTTGATGTCACGATGCACAATGCGGTGTTTGTGGGCGCAGACCATGCCTTGAGCAATGCTGGTGGTGATGTGAATGGCGCGTGAGATGTGGAGTGGTTTTTTCTCGGTCAGTTCGGCACCAAGAGTGTGTGAGCTGAAATATTCCATCGAGATGGCGAACAGCCCGTTTAGCATCAGAAAGTCGTAGATGCGAATCACATTGGGGTGGGTGATCTTACGCGCGTAACGCAATTCGCGCACAAAACGTTTCAGCATGTTTTCATCGCTGGACATCTGCGCGTGCAAAATTTTAAGCACGATGCGTTCTTTAACCACCTCATCGTCCATCAGCAGTACGGTACCAAAAGCGCCTTTGCCGACCCGACGTACAAAGCGATAGCGGTTGTCAATCACGTCGTCGGGTGTCAGGGCGTTAATGTCGATGGGTTGACCCGCTTGGGTTTGTAACCACATGGGGCGAATGGCATTGAGGGCGGTGACGGAACCGATGGTGTTCTCTTTCTGGCCATGAGCCGTTTGCGCGTGAATGGCCTCAATCACGCCAGGTAGACGAGATTCAATGCGTTTGAGCATCTCATCGGCGGCGTACTGCACCTCTTGGCCACTGCTCTTGGCGTGTTGGTAGACTGCTTCGATGACGTTTTTGGCCTGTTTTTGATCGGTTAATTCGGCCAAGGCGTGCAGGGCTTCAATTTTGGTTGAGGGTTCGGGGCGTTGCAGCTGCTTGATCATTGCCGGAACCGCTTTGGCATCCCCGAGAGAAGCGATGGCCGGGATAACAATGGGCGCGGTGTTGGGGGTTTTTTCCAGCAATTTGAGCAGATGCGGGATCGCAGAGCTGTTGCCTAAATTGACGATGGCATCAATGGCGCGTTCGCGCACCCACCAGTCGGGATCTTCCAAAGCGCCGATCAGTGCTTTTAGGGCGCTTTTATCTTTGGTGCTGTTGAGAATCTCAATGGCAGCGCGGCGAATGATGTCATCATCGTCTTTGATTAGCTCGACCACCGCTTGTACCACCCGAGGGCCGCCGATTTTGGCTAAGGCGTCGGCAGCACGGGCGCGCACCCACCAGTCGTCGTCTTTGATGGCGTTGAGCAGGTCTTTGATGGAGTTGGTATCACCGATGGCATTGAGTACTTCAACTGCGGCGCGGCGGATGTATTCTGAGTCATCTTTGAGTGGATCAAGCAAATAATGCACGGTGCGTGGATGGTTGAGGCGAATAATGGCTTCAATCACTTTGCTTTGAAAATTGAGATCCGGATCCTTTAGTAGCAGACACAATTTATCAATTTGCATTGGGGCGTTCATTTTAGACAGCCCTTCTAGTGCCGTCTGGCGAATCTGTTTGTTGCCGTCATTGAGCAGCAGATGCAGGGCTTTTTGCACCATGCTTTGATTGAAACGGGTTAAAATTTTGGCGATGTTGAGGCGAATAATGTCGTCTTTGCCTGAGAGACGGTTGACCAGTTCGGGTACCAATGATTCATCGGCAATTTTGGCTACTAAGGACAACAGGGCACTTTTCAGGCTGGCTTCGAGAGTATAGGAGTAACGCAGAACCTGATCGGCATTGAGTCGATCTTTATGCCGTTCCAGCAGCTCCATTAGGCTTGATTTTGAGATGTCTGGATTTTTGAACAGCTCCAGCAAGCGGTTTGGATCGTATTGAGGTTGCTGTAAAATTCGACTGATGCCAAGAATCACATGTGGGTTTTTATGGTTGAGTCCCTCAAAGTAGAGCGACAGGGTGCTGTTATTAAGAAATTTAATTAATAGGGAGTTGTAGAGTAGAAGTTGTTGTTTGTCGGCTATTTCTAGGGCATTAATAATGGTTGGAATGGCGGAGCCGCCGAGTGCTTTCAGCTTGTTGGTGGCTTTTTTTGCCTCTTCATGATCGAGACTATCAAAAGACGAGATGCGCGAAATAAGGCGTTTCGCTTGAAAATCACGCATCAAGTTCATCGTTGTCTCGACCCTCAGTTTTACATAGGTTTTGAATTTCTGGCCATGTTATCACTATTGTGAATCAGATGTTTAGCAGCGTTCATGATTCCAAAGCGTTATTGTCGTGTTCCGGTTCGTGGTGCGAGACTCTGGCGATGTAGGATTTATTCACCAAGGTGACTTGTTCAGCAGTGGAAAAAATCCGCACAAAGTGGTCATTATGGTGATTGAGATAATCAAACAGACGGCTGTGGTCGGTCGGTAGGGATTCGAGCACGTCACCGTCGATAATGGAGCCGTCCATAAGATAGAGTCGTACCGGTAGTTGTACGGAGATGCTCTCTCTGTTGGGTGCGCTGCGTTGGTACTCCAAGCGGATAATGGCTTGTTTGTTGTAGAAGCGCGGCGATGGGTAATCACGATGTTGCAGCACAATAAAAGGTGAGGGTGGCGGGGATTGATTAAGAATGTCTTCGGGCAGCTCTTCGCCTGGATGAAAATCGCTTTCGTAACCGAGAAACATTGTGCCCATAACGATGCCTTCTGGGTGAACCCAGAGTTTAACGTCCTGTTTTTTTTTAGGAATATTTAGATTTTTTTTCATTGTTGTTTTCTACCGTGATTGCAGTCTTGGGTTCTTACCGTGATGCCAATCTTATGCCTGTAACGGCACAGTTGTCGTGATAAAGACATTATAGTTCTTGATATTCCTATTTTTGAGGCAGAGGATGTATGCTCTTTATAAGTGAAAAAGGAGTCCTGAAACGCTGTGCAATGCAGCATGAGGTATGGCCTATAGGGATGTTTTATTAATACGCTTTTACAATGATGTTGCGATTTTTGGGGGTCGCTGAATGGGTATTGGCCTGTTTTTTGTGCTTGTTATTCTGATCGTAAATTTAAGAGGTTTTATATGACAACATCGTTAGTGTTTGCTCTGTTATGTGCTTTTTCAGCCATTATTTTTGGCATTTATCTTATTTATCAAGTTATGGCGTTGCCAACGGGTAACGAGAAGATGGTGCGTATTGCAACGGCGATTCAGGAAGGTGCTACCGCGTACCTGAAACGTCAATACACCGCCATCGCTTGGGTGGGTGGTGTTCTGTTTATTACACTTTACTTGGCCTTAGATGGCTATACGGCGGTAGGGTTTGCCATCGGCGCGCTGCTGTCGGGTTTGGCCGGTTATATTGGGATGCACGTTTCGGTGCGTGCCAATGTGCGTACCGCTCAGGCGGCACATGAGGGCATTAACCCCGCTCTGCAGGTGGCCTTCAAGAGTGGCTCAATCACCGGTATGTTGGTGGTGGGTTTAGGCCTTCTGGGTGTGGCCGGTTATTACTTGGTTTTGCAGCAGATGGAAGTGGCTGATCCGCTGCACGCGCTGGTGGGTTTGGCTTTTGGTGGTTCTTTGATCTCCATCTTTGCTCGTTTGGGCGGCGGTATTTTCACCAAGGGTGCGGATGTCGGTGCGGACATTGTGGGGAAAGTGGAAGCCGGTATTCCAGAAGACGATCCCCGTAACCCCGCTGTGATCGCCGATAACGTTGGGGATAACGTCGGTGATTGTGCCGGTATGGCAGCTGATTTGTTTGAGACCTACGCGGTGACCATCATTGCTACCATGCTATTGGGTGGTTTGATCTTTAAAGACGCTGCGGATGTCAGTGCGGCGGTGATCTACCCGCTGGTCTTAGGTGGGGTTTCTATTATCGCTTCAATCATCGGTACATTTTTTGTCAAAGCCTATGATGGCGGCAAAATTATGAACGCCCTCTATCGCGGTTTGCTTGTGGCGGCGCTGTTATCTGCGGCGGCATTCTATCCGGTGACCCAGATGATTATGGGCAACAACGCCGATTTGAGCGTCAATGCACTCTACGGTTCGGCTCTGGTGGGTTTGCTTTTGACCGCGTTGTTGGTGGTGATCACTGAATATTACACCGCGACGGAATACGCTCCAGTACGTCACATTGCGGAAGCGTCTACCACCGGTGACGGTACCAATGTGATTGCGGGTCTGGGTGTCTCCATGCGTTCGACGGTGTTGCCGGTGTTGGCGGTCTGTGCTGCGATTTGGAGCGCCCATGAGTTGGCTGGGTTGTATGGCATCGCCATTGCGGCTACGGCAATGTTGTCGATGGCGGGCATTATTGTGGCATTGGATGCGTATGGACCGGTGACCGACAACGCTGGTGGTATTGCTGAAATGGCGGAGTTGGATGAGAGTGTGCGTAACGTTACCGATCCGTTGGATGCGGTGGGCAATACCACCAAAGCGGTAACCAAAGGGTATGCCATTGGCTCGGCAGGATTGGCGGCCTTGGTGCTGTTTGCTGATTACACCCACGGTCTGGAGAAAGCGGGCATTCATGTCAGTTTTGATCTTTCGAATCACTTGGTGATCATCGGTCTCTTTATTGGTGGTCTGGTGCCGTACTTGTTTGGGGCGATGGCGATGGAAGCGGTCGGTCGGGCAGCGGGTGGCATTGTCAAGGAAGTGCGCCGCCAATTTAAAGAGATGCCGGGCATTATGGATCGCACTCAGGAGCCGGATTATTCTCGCGCTGTGGATATGCTGACCAAGTCAGCTATTAAAGAGATGATCATACCTTCACTGTTGCCGATTGTGGTGCCGGTGTTGGTGGGTCTGATCTTGGGGCCACAAGCCTTGGGTGGCATGTTGCTGGGTACGATTGTCACCGGTCTGTTTTTGGCCATTTCCATGACCACCGGCGGTGGAGCGTGGGATAACGCCAAAAAATACATCGAGGATGGGCATTTTGGTGGCAAAGGTTCCGCTGCACACAAAGCGGCGGTGACCGGCGATACGGTTGGTGATCCCTACAAAGACACCGCCGGGGCCTGCGATCAACCCGTTGATCAAAATCATCAATATTGTGGCTTTAATGATGATTCCTTTGATGTAGGTGGTTTTGTTGTTGTGGTGTAATGAAGGCGATGACTTAGGTTGTCGCCTTTTTTATTGGCTTGCTAAATAATGATCAGGAGAACAAAAATGCGCGCAGAAATCATTGCACGGCTGCATCAACTTGAAAAAGAGGAGCAGGTAACCATTCTTTACGCCTGTGAGTCAGGCAGTCGGGCTTGGGGCTTTGAGTCAAAAGACAGTGATTATGACGTGCGTTTTATTTATGTGAGAGCACGCTCGTGGTATTTGAGGGTGGATTCTGATTTGACGCGTGATGTACTGGAGCGACCGATTAATGACCTGCTGGATATCAGTGGCTGGGATCTAAAAAAGGCATTGAAACTGCTGTATAAATCGAATCCAGCACTGCTGGAGTGGCTCAGTTCACCAACGGTCTATCTTGCTGATAAGGCCTTTGTGGCGGCGTTAAAATCGCGTTTGCCGGAGTATTATTCGCCGCGTGCGTGTTTTTATCATTACGCTCATATGGCACAGGGTAATTTTCGTCAGTATCTGCAAGGGTCTACAGTACGGATCAAAAAATACTTTTATGTCTTGCGACCTATTTTGGCCATGCAGTGGATCGAGCGTGGCATGGGGCGAGTGCCGATGGAGTTTGAAACACTGGTTGATCGGTTGGTTGATGACGTGGAGCTTAAGGCGGCAATTCAAACCTTGTTAGCTGAAAAACGAGCGGGCTTTGAGCAAGATTACTTGCCGCGTAGGGCAGTGATTAGCCGGTTTGTTGAGGCTGAATTACAGCGTTTAAATAAGAAAGCAGCCGATCAGGAGAGGATTGTGGTTAACTATGATTCTCTGAACAGCTTATTTTTAGAGCTGTTGGATATGCCATAAATCACCATTATTTACCCCCAAGGGCTCTTAAACTCCGTACCGAGCTGAAAGCCAAAATGAGTCTCCAAATCAAGTCTCATAATCAACTGGTCTACCGCTTGTTGGCCGTGCTCTTTTTGCACTTCGACCAAGATCAATTTGGCGGCGTTGCGGTTGTAGCCGCTGCCCATGGTGATGTGCTCTTCTAGCAGTTGTTGTGCGCGTTGTGGGGTCATGTTGATATTGCCTTTTGTCTTGAGCATAAAAAAGGGGATGATCTTATCACCCCCTCGCGCCTTAATCGTTACTCGCGTTTGAGTTAAATCTCAAATTTAGGTAACTTCTTCTCGACCATTTCACCTTTCATGGTGACGTAATCGGGCATGCCGTTTTCGTCGTAATCAGGATAGGCTTCGCCTTTGATCAGCGGGTAGAGGTACTCTTTGCATTTGTCGGTAATGCCAAAACCGTCTTCGGTGATGAAGTCCATCGGCATCATTTTTTCGACGTTGGCCACTTCGCTCAGAGGGGCTTCGCCAATGCTCCATTTATAAGGGGAAGAGGATTCACGCACGATGGTGGGCATAATGGCGTTTTTGCCTTCCAGTGCTTTTTCCACTGCTGCTTGACCCAGTGCGTAGGCTTGCTCCACATCAGAGGCAGAGGCCAAGTGACGTGCTGAGCGTTGCAGGTAATCGGCCACTGCCCAATGGAATTTGTAACCTAGAGCGTCTTTAATGAGGTTGGCCACCACGGGTGCTGCACCGCCCAATTGAGCGTGACCGAAGGAGTCACGGGTGCCTTGCTCGGCGAGGAATGTGCCGTCAGGCCAATGCGCGCCTTCAGAAACACAGATGGTACAGTAGCCGTGTTCTTTGACTTTGGCATCGACTGTCGCCAAAAATTTCTCTTGATTGAATTCGATTTCAGGGAACAGGGTGACAACGGGAATATTGTAATCTTCCACCAGTGCGCCAGCCGCCGCGATCCAACCGGCGTGCCGCCCCATTACTTCGATGACAAAGATCTTAGTGGAAGTGGCGCACATGGAGCGCACATCGTAGCTTGCTTCTAAAGTAGAAACGGCGATGTATTTGGCCACTGAACCAAAACCAGGGCAGTTGTCGGTGATGGGCAGATCGTTATCGACGGTTTTAGGCACATGAATGGCCTGCACCGGATAACCCATTTTTTCTGAGAGTTGCGAAATTTTGTAGCAGGTGTCGGCAGAATCACCGCCACCGTTGTAGAAGAAGTAGCCGATGTTGTGGGCTTTGAAGACTTCAATCAGACGTTCGTATTCAAGTTTGTTGTCTTCGAGGCTTTTGAGTTTAAAACGACAAGAGCCAAAACCACCGGAAGGGGTTTTTTTCAGCGCCGAGATGTCTTCCGCAGACTCTTTGGATGTGTCGATCAGCTCTTCGGTCAGTGCGCCGATGATGCCGTTACGACCGGCGTAAACGGTGCCGATTTTATCCGAGTGCTTGCGGGCGGTTTCGATGACACCACAGGCCGATGAGTTGATAACGGCGGTTACGCCGCCAGATTGGGCGTAAAAAGCATTTTTTTTGCTCATAATTTTCCTTCAGGTTTATCGTAAGAGAGAGTTTGGATTGTTGTTTAACTCTATTTTTGCTGTTCGCTTTGGTGATCCGCTTGTGCTTGCAGCAGTGAAACCGCGCACTCGCCAATGTCACCGTATTCTTCAATACCGGTACCGTATTGCTGGTAGCCGCGATAAAAAAACTGGCAACGGTACTGCTTGTCACCGGTTTTGAACAGGGCAAAACCACAGCCATCCACGTTCCAGACGGCGACGGGACAGGTGCTCAACTCACGATCATTGGGGTCAAGGCGGATCTCGGCATCGGCCAATTGCAGCTCAACGGAGCCTTTGCCCCAGCGTTCATCCAGTGTGGTTTTCAGCGTCCAACGTTCGGTTTCACTGAAATCAGAAATTTGCGGCATGGCAACAGCTCTTTAAAAATAGGTGTGGTAAGTAAAAGAGAAAAATTTTCAGGTTGGAGCATAGCTTGGCAGAGGGAGGTTCGCCAATATAAAACGTCAATGCAGAGATTAGTGGGGTTGATTGCTTAACTGTTAGCCGCAGACAAAGGTGGCGATAGCACCTTTGCCTGTGGGTTTGGTAGGGGGTTATTTACCGGGATCTTTGACGGTGGTTAGGCCGAGGCTTTCCCATATCTGCATGCCTTCCCGATACCAAAGTAATTTCTTGGCAGGATAACCTTTGTAGAGCAGTACTCGGATGGCGAAGGAGGCTTGATCACAAAGAATGCCATTGCAGTAGAGCACCAAGGTTTTAGCCTTGCTGAAATCGAGTTTTTTGCCTTTTTTCTTGACCCCAAAACGTTCGATCAAGATTTTATCCACATTGGCGGGTTTGCTGTGATCGGGGCTGAGTTTGTGCCAATGGATATTGGTGGAACCAGGGATGGTGCCTTGAGAAGCCCATTGTTCAGATCGAACATCTATGATCATGGCTTTTTGGTTGGTGGAAGCGAGTTGTAGATAATAAATCAGTTCCAATTCACCGATGCTTTCAATACCAGGCGCGACTTCCATTCTTTGGATACAGAAGGGGGGGCATTTGGGTGAGGTTCTGGCAAATGTAGGATTGATCGCATTTTTTGGATCTTGATTGCGAATAATGGTGATGTCTCTGCCGTTGTGTTTCACATCGATAGAGGCAATTCTCTGTGTGAGGCGAACCTCTATGTCCTTATCAGCGGCGCTGACAACGGTGGGAACCGCTGCACTGGCGAATGCCAAGGCGATAACGAAGCGTTTTATCATATAGCCTACTCCCAATTGGTGCGCGCAGCCGCGCAGTCTGAATTGCAAAATCCTGTAGTCCGCATTCTCCAGATGAGTTACCAATAAAATCTGATGAAATTGGTAATTTGCTGCGGGTTGGTATAACACGTTGTTTTTGAGTGTAGGTGAGAAACCGGATCAGTTGTGTTGGTTTGCTTCCTAAAGGGTGTTTCTGCCTTTTAGCAAGCTGGTAAGTTTTATGCTGCTTCTGAGCATAAGAACCCAAATGGAGTGAGGGGAAAATGCGACAACTGATTTTATTACTCGGAGTTTTGGCTGTTGTCTGTGCGCGACAGGCGCTTGCAGAAAATCTCAGCGAGGTGCGAATACTGATTGATGTCTCGGGCAGCATGTCGCAAAACGATCCAGAAAACGTGCGTGTTGCAGCCATGAGATTATTGACGGAATTACTGCCCAAGGGCAGTCGTGCCGGTGTTTGGTTGTTTGCTGAAGAGGCGAAAGTGCTGCTGCCTTCTGCCAAGGTTACAGCGCAGTGGCGGCGCAAGGCATTGAAAAAATCGGCATTGATTCACTCTCGTGGACAACGTACCCATATTGAACAGGCGCTGCGTGAGGTGATTAAGGCTTGGCGTGCAGACAGCTTGGTGCAAAAAAACATCATTTTATTGACCGATGGGGTGGTGGATGTGTCGCGTGATGTCAGCCAAAGTCGGCGCTCGCGGCAGCGTATTTTGCAGCAGTTGTTGCCTCGTTTGTCCCAGTTGGGGGTGAAAGTGCATACGGTGGCGCTTTCAGATGAGGCGGATCATGAGCTTTTGCAGCAGCTGTCGGCGGGCAGCGGTGGGCTGTATCTCAAGGCGGAACGGGCAGATCAATTGCAACGGATCTTTTTGCATCTGTTGGAGAGTGCGGCTCCACCGGACAGTGTGCCGCTGACGGGAAATCGTTTTGTGGTGGATGAGAGCATTGAAGAGGTGACTCTGTTGCTGTTTCGAAGCCAAGACGGAGAGGCACCTCGTCTGATACGCCCTGATGGGGTGGAGGTGCAGTTGCAGGCTGACTCGCTCGGCTTAAAGTGGCGTTCCGAAAACGGCTTTGATCTACTGACGATGGAAGCGCCGATGTTGGGTGAATGGCAGGTTGTGGCCGCTGCTGACCCTGATAATCGCGCTATGGTGGTGACGAACCTTAAACTTCAGGTCGATACCATCGCCTCCTTGATGCTGCCAAACAGCCCTTTTGTTTTGCAAGCGCATTTGCAGAGTGAGGGCAAACGCATTAATAAAACAGACTTTTTGCAGATGGTGGAGATAAGTTTGCAGACCAAGCTAGATGCTGTTGAGACAGAAGCACAGATTTTACCACGACATAAAGAGGGTGTGTATCAACTGGAGCAAAACTTGCCGGATGAGGGTTCTTATGAGCTGAGCTTGATTGCCGATGGCGGTACGTTTGCACGGGTTTGGCATCAGCAGATTCAGCTCAGTTGGCCGTTGGATATCGAGCTGAAATGGGATGCAGAGGCAAAGAGATACCATTTGAATTTACGCACAAAAACCGAGTTTCGACCGCTGCTGGCATCGTCGCCGTTACTTTATCAAAAGGGAGTTGATGCAGCGTGGTTACCGCGTAATTTAGAGCGACTGGATGAGCAGGTGTGGCAGATTTCCGTGGCGGCTGGTGCGCAATTGAAGCTGGAGTTGAGCTTGAAAGCCGACCCTTTACGCACGGTGACTTTACCGCTGATTGAGGTGCCTGCATTGCCAACGAGCATAGACCCCCCCCCAGTAGAAAAAACAGCGTTAAAAGCAGACGTGGCGGCAGAGGTGGTTATGCAAGAACCAGTAGAGGAGACGCAACCGGAGCAGGTTAATTGGTTGCAAGTGTCTTTGATCGCCTTGTTAATCAACCTTGTTTTGGCTGTTGGTTTTTTCTTTGCGCGGCGTTATTGGCACGCACAATCCTCGGACATTGAATGGCCTGAGTTGCAAGGGGAGGCAATATGATTGAAGTAAACGCGCTGGTTTGGACGCTGTTGTGGGAGTTTTTTTTGCTGTTGCTGATGATGGTGGTTTGGTGGCTGGTGTCCTCTGTAAAGCGGCGCAGTCGGCAGCGTTCAGAGGTGGAGCAGTTGATGATTCAGCTGCAAAAAAAGAGGCAGCAAGAGCCGCCGTATCAAGGTTTTTTTACCACGGTGGCGCAGCTGTCGGATGAGGCATTGCAGCAGAGCATATTGGAGGTTCAGAACAAACAACAGGCCTGTTATTGTGCCCTGTTTCAGGTTTATCAACAGGGTGATCAGAAGAGTTTGTTGGATCAGATCACCGTTTTAGATGAACTTTTAGCCCTTTTTTATACAACCGAACTGCCTATTTTCACGACATCAGAAGCGGTGGTGACCTCTCTTGAACTGGGGGTCAGAGAGGTGGGGCCGCTGGAAGAGTTGGAGATTGAAAACGATGTATTAAAAGTGGCAAACCGTGAATTAAAAGAGATGCTGGCGGATTTAAAACAGGACGTACCGCAGTCTGAATCGGTTGAGGAAAAAGATGAGAGGGTTATGGGTGGAGAGATGGCGTTGCAGATGTCACAACCGTTGGCATAAAAAAAGCGACACGTTGGAGAGAGAACGTGTCGCAGTGCTGTCGCTGCTAGGAGAGAATTTTGTATGAAATTCTGAAACGGTGCAGTTGGCCGTTTCGTTAGAAGCAGAGTACGGATTTTATGCTTAGGATAATGCGTTCTTGATCACAGTTTATGCCAACAGCGGTGAGGAACAGCGATTGCTTAGTTGTTGAGCACTTTTTCTGTTTGGAGTGGGTTTTATGTCGTTGGCGATCTGTTACAGCCGAGCCTTGACCGGCATTTATGCCCAAGCGGTGACCGTTGAGGTGCATCTTTCCCCCGGTCTACCGGCGTTGTCGATTGTAGGTTTGCCGGAGGCGGCGGTGAAAGAGAGTAAAGATCGCGTCCGTGCGGCGCTGCTCAACTCCAATTTTGAATTTCCCACTCGGCGCATCACGATCAATTTGGCTCCGGCGGATTTGCCCAAAGAGGGCGGGCGTTTTGATCTGCCCATTGCCTTGGGTATTTTGGCCGCTTCTGGGCAGATTCCACAACAGGCGTTGCACGAGCTGGAATTTGTCGGTGAGCTGGCGCTGGGGGGGGAGTTGCGCGCCATTCGGGGTGTCTTGCCATCGTCGATGGCAGCAGGGGAAGCCAAACGAGGTTTGGTGGTACCTAAACAAAACGCCACTGAAGCGGCACTCAGTCAGCGGTGTCAGGTGTTTTCTGCTGGCCATCTGTTGGAGGTCTGCGCGCATTTAACCGGACGGCACGCCCTCTCACCTTTTATCAATCAGACGTTGCCGGTTGTCAGTGGTGGCACTGCCGATTTGTTGGATGTGTTTGGCCAATACAAAGCCAAACGGGCTTTGGAGATCTGTGCGGCGGGTGGGCATAACCTGCTGCTGGTGGGGCCGGCTGGTACGGGTAAGTCCATGCTGGCCACTCGGTTGGTGGGGCTTTTGCCACCGTTGCAAGAACAAGAAGCAATGGAGGTGGCGATGATCAACTCCATTTCTTCCGAGGGATTTGATGTCAAGCAGTGGAAACAGCGTCCTTATCGAGCGCCGCATCACACCGCTTCTGGGGTGGCTTTGGTGGGCGGTGGTGCCAACCCAAAGCCAGGTGAGATCTCTTTGGCGCACCACGGCATTCTCTTTTTGGATGAGTTGCCGGAGTTTGATCGGGCGGTCTTAGATGTGTTGCGCGAACCGCTGGAGAGCGGTTCGGTGAGCATCTCTCGTGCGAATCAGAAGGCCGAATATCCGGCTCGGTTTCAATTGGTGGCGGCAATGAACCCGTGTCTCTGTGGCAACTTGGGAGACCCTAAAGTGTCGTGCCGCTGTTCGCCTGCTCAGCGTCAACGTTATTTGTCGCGCTTGTCGGGGCCGTTTTTGGATCGGATTGATGTGCAGATTGATGTGCCAAGAATGGCGCGGGATATGTTGTCCAAGATCGATCCGAACGCCGAGAGCAGCGCGGTGGTGCGTGAGCGCGTACAACGGTGTCGAACGCATCAATTGCAGCGTTCCAAAACCATTAATGCTCAGCTGGAAAATCGAGAGTTGTTACGGGTGACGGAGTTGGATGCGGCGACAAGTAAGCTGTTGGATGTGGCGATGGAGCGGCTCAATCTTTCAGCGCGGGCGTATCACCGTATTTTGAAGGTGGCACGTACCATTGCGGATTTGGCCGAAAGTGAAACGTTAAAGATGGAACACGTCACCGAAGCGCTCTCTTATCGAGCTTTAGAGCGCTTGGTGCAGGTGTAGTTAGGGGCGAAAGAAGCCGAGGCTCATCCAGTTGACACCGTCTCGGCCAATGCGTTGCCAGCGAATGGTTTCGAGCATAAAGACCAGAGCGGCTTGATCAATCATACCGAGAGAAATACCCGGCTGAATTTGCACATTGATGCCGTTATTTTGCCGTGCAATCCACTGATGCTGGCGGCGCTGAATGTCACTTAAGTGGTTCACCAGTTGGTAATCACCGTAGGCTTGATAGCCCCGAGCGTAGGCCAGATCGTGTTGTTGGCAGGCGGCATCAATTTCATTGATCGGCGCTGCTGCATTGAGTGGGTTGCTCGGGTGGTTGGGGCCACACCAGTTGCCGTACAACGGCACACTGGGGCCAATGGCCGCAGCGCTGTTGGGCAGTAAACTGATGACGCTGATGAGCAGCGCTAATTTGAACATCTGTCCCATTGTCCTATGCCTTATCTGCTGACTATTTTGCGGGTGAGGACATAAAGCGGATCGCTTCAGCCAATTCTTCGTCGGTCAGATCGGCGTTGCCTCCACGAGGGGGCATGGCGTTTAAGCCGTTTATGGCGTTGTTGAGTACCGCATCGAAGCCTTTTTCCATGCGAGGTGCCCAAGCGTCACTGTGCATTTCTGGTGCGCCGATAATGGTTGCCATGGTGGTGCTGTGGCAATTGCTACAGACGGCGGTGACCACCTCGTTGCTGGCGACGGCTACGGCTACGGCTACGGTTTCGGTTTCGGTTTCGGTTTCGGCTACGGTTTCGGTTGGGGTGGCTGGAATGCTGGCGGCAGTGGGTGGGCTGACGGGCGCTGCTTTAATGGCTTTGCTTGGGTCAATGACTACTTTACCGACGGGTTCCAAATGTTGCTCAATGGCATCATCTGGGTTTATGTGTGCGGCGACAATTTTGGGGCTGGCATTACCACTGTCGATGATGCGGCTGGAGTGGTTGTTTAGGCTTTTGAACATATAGCCGACGGTGCTGAGCAGCAAAAAAGCGCTGATGATCCAGACAATGGCGAGGGCTAAGGGGTTTTCTTTGGGGGCGTGCATGGGGAATCCTCTATGAAGGTTGATTTAAAATATGCGGATTGTAACAACCGAGAGGGGAATAGCAAAATTTGCAGCAGGTGCGCTGATTGCACGCCCAGAGTAGAGGTTTTTATGCTTTTAAGAGGTTGCGACGTTGATCAGGGAGTTGATCAAATAACCTACGGTGCTTAACAAGGTGAATGCACTGAGAGCCCAGACCAGAGCGAGCATCAACGTATTTTCTTTGGGGGCTTCATGAATTGACATGAGTTTTCCTCAGTAGATGAATTAGGCGAACAAACTACGGTTCGTCATTGATTTAGGAAATAACCTTGCAGATTGTAACAATAGTCGCTGCTGCTGATAACCCCAGAAAGAGCCAAAATCGCTAAAGATCCACCTCTGATCGGACGTTACAGCGATATTCGTATCAATAAAGTAGGGTCACTTATGAAGCTGTTGCGCGGGTTTACCTTGATCGAAATCGCCATTGTCTTGGTGATTATCGGTCTTATTTTGGGCGGAGTGCTGAAAGGACAGGAGTTGATTAACAGTGCGCGGGTGCGTTCTATGACCGATCAGGTTAATGGCATTACTGCGGCGTGGTTTGCTTTTCAGGATCGTTACCGTGCCTTGCCCGGCGATTACAGTCAGGCCAGTACGCAGATTAATGCGGCACTAACGAACGGTGATGGCAACGGTCAGATTGATCAGAGTTCCGAACGAGGTCAGGTCTGGGCGCAGCTGCAAGCGGCGAATATGTTGATCGGCAGTTATGACGGTACGGCCACGGGCAGCGATTACAACTGTGCTGCAGGGACGTGCCCGCAAAATATTTTGGGGCGCAGTATGTTGATCACCTTTGATAATCAAGGCTCGGGTGGTGCGGCAGACGGTAATGAACTTTGGAGCGGTAATTCTATTTCAGCACTGGTGCTGGCGGAGATGGATCGCAAAATGGATGACGGTGTGGCGACCACGGGAGACATGCGTGTCGGCAGTGGTGATACCGGTTGGACAGCCACCGATGCGGGCAAGTGTTTGAGTGGTACGGCGTATAACGTCACCACCGACAGTGGCAATTGCGCGGCGGTGTTTCGACGCTTTTGATCCGGTCTACAGGCGGCTGGATCGTTTAGCCCACAGCGATGTGGGCTTTTTTTATGCCTGTTTTTTATTGCTTGAAATGTTCGCGGGTGAGTTTGAACACCAGCGGGCTGAGTGCCAGCAACGCAATCAAGTTGGGCAGTGCCATCAAACCGTTGAGCACATCCGCCAGCAACCAGATCAGCTCCAGTGAGCTGATGGCACCGATGGGGATGGCGACGATCCAGAGCAGACGATAGGGCCAGATCACTTTGCTGCCAAAGAGGTATTCGGCGCAGCGTTCACCGTAATAACTCCAGCCCAAAATGGTGGTAAAGGCAAAGATCATTAAACCAAAACTGACCAAGTAGCCACCCCAGCCCGGCAAGGTGCTGTTAAAGGCGGCGGCTGAGAGTGCCGCGCCGGTTTCGCCGCTGTTCCAGAGGCCGCTGATCATAATCACCAAGGCGGTCATGGTGCAGATCAGCAGAGTGTCGATCAGAGTACCGAGCATGGCGATGCTGCCTTGATGCACTGGGCTGCGGGTGGATGCTGCCGCATGAGCAATGGGGGCGCTGCCCAAACCGGCCTCATTAGAGAAGATGCCTCGGGCAACGCCAAAACGAATCGCCATCCAGACACTGGCTCCGGCAAACCCTCCGGCAGCGGCACTGCCGGTGAAAGCATCATTGACGATGGTGGCCAGCGCTGCGGGTACGGCATCCAGATGAGAGAAGATGATAAACAGCGAGCCACCCAGATAGATCAGCGCCATGAGTGGCACCAGTTTGGCCGCCACCGCACCGATGCGTTTGATGCCACCGAGAATCACTGCGCCAGCGAGGGTCATCATAATCAGGCCGCTGAGCCAAGGGGGAACGCCGAGTGAACTGCTGGCGGCGTGGGCGACGGAGTTGGCTTGCACCGTATTGCCGATGCCAAAGGCGGCCAACATGCCAAACAGAGCAAAGGCGACGGCCAACCACTGCCAACGTGGGCCAAGGCCGTTTTTGATGTAGTACATCGTCCCACCAACGTGGTTGCCTGCTGCGTTTGTTTCACGATAATGCACCGCCAGTACTGCTTCGGCGTATTTGGTTGCCATGCCAAACAGGGCGGTGATCCACATCCAGAAAACCGCTCCTGAGCCGCCGAGAAAAATGGCGGTGGCGACTCCGGCGATGTTGCCGGTACCGACGGTGGCGGCCAGCGCGGTCATCAGGGCTTGAAAAGGGCTGATGTCACCGGCTTCTTTGCTCTGACGGCTCTGCCACAGTTGGCGAAACGCGAGCGGAGTTTTGCGCCACGGCATGGCGCGTAGGCCTGCGGTGAGATAGAGGCCAACCCCCACCAGCAGAGTCAACATGACCGGCCCCCAGACCCAGCCGCTTAAGGTGTTCAGCGTTGCTTCAAACCAGACCATCTGCTTGCTCCGTAAATAAGGTGAGGCAAGGGTGCCGTAGATAAGGGCGGGGATGCAAGATCATTCGGGAAGTTTAAGCCGTGATCGCGTTGGCCTTGCGTATAATGAGCCTCCCTATTGTTGTTTGGATCAGGCATGACCCCCTCAGAGAGTTACCAGATTGCCGCGCAGTCGCCGGATTTTTTGCCTGACCCTGCTCAAGAGCAGGCCTTACAGCAGTTGCAGGCACTTTATGAGGCACTGTTAAAAGCACCGCCCCGCTCATTTTTAGCGCAGATCTCTGCTTTCTGGAAACAACCCGCGCAGCCGGTGGTGGGTCTGTTTCTTTGGGGTGGCGTGGGGCGGGGTAAGACCTTTTTGTTTGATCTTTTTTACGACACGTTGCCTTTTGAGAACAAATTGCGTCTGCATTTTCACCGGTTTATGTATCGGGTGCATGAGGAGCTGCGGCAGCTGAAAAACGTTAAAGACCCATTGGATAAGGTGGCGGAGAGTTTTGCCAAGCGGACACGGGTACTTTGTCTGGATGAGTTTCAGGTGACGGATATCGCGGATGCGATGATTATGGACGGTCTGTTGCGCGGCTTGTTTAAACGCGGTGTGGTGTTGGTGACCACGGCTAATTTAGCTCCAGAGGGGCTTTATAAAGAGGGTTTGCAGCGCGGACGATTTTTACCTGCAATTGCCCTTTTACAGCGTCACTGTCAACAGGTGCATCTGCAAGGTTCATTGGATTATCGCCTGCAAGGTCTGCATCTGGCGCAGATGTATTACAGCCCTTTGAGTGATGCTGCCGAAGCGGGTTTGCTGATTCGTTTTCAGCAGGGGGTAGCGGTGGAGCGCCGTAAGCGGGATTTTGTCATTATCAGTGAACGTCATATTCCGGTGATTCGTTGGGCCGATGGCATTGTCTGGTTTGATTTTTCAGTGCTCTGCGCGCAGCCCCGTGCCACCAGCGATTACATTGAAATTGCACGCTATTTTCATACGGTGTTGGTGAGCCACATTCCGGTGATGGATGAACGTTGGGATGATCGGGCGCAGCGTTTTATCTTGATGGTGGATGAATTTTACGACCGGCGAGTGAAATTGATTGTTTCCGCTGAAACGTCGCCGTCGCAGCTCTACACCGGTCGGCGGTTACAAGAACGTTTTGAGCGCACCCAGAGCCGTCTGGAGGAGATGCAGACCCTGACGTATTTGGCCAAAGCCCATCTGCCCTAATCGGTTAATTTTGCGACTTTTATCACAAATTAATGCTATAAAGTGCATATGAGACAAAATGAACCGGAGCAGCAGAGAGATGGCAGTGATATCTGTTAGACAAGATCGGCAACTCGACGCAGCGCAGGTGCTTTCTAAAGCGGTGTTGAACAGCGCTAAATTGTTGGGTTTGAGTCAACAAGAGTTGGGTGAGGTCGTTGGCCGAGACCGCTCATCGATTCAGCGTGGTCTGGAGCCGAGCAGCAAACCAGGCGAGTTGGCGTTGTTGCTGATTCGTTGTTATCGCGCCCTGAATGTGTTGGTCGGCGAGAGTGAGGCAGAGATGCGTCACTGGTTTGCTGCCTTTAATCATCACACCGGCGGCATTCCCAAACAGCAGGTAAAACAGGTGCCTGGGCTGATTCGGGTCTTAAACTATCTGGATGCCATGCGTGGCAAAATCTGATCCTTGGCCATGGCCAGACTGTCTGCAACAAGCGCCTTTTTTTAGCTCTGCGCGGTAAAGTGTGGCGCGTGGTGGAGAGTCAAGAACGGGTTGCTAGCCACACGTTGGTTGATACGTTAGACGAACAATCGTTGCTGGAAGAGTTACTGGAAGAGACCAAACCCGCTTTTCCTACCTATCAAGGTTCACTGCATTACCTGCTTTCCACTCCGTTTCGTTATCCGCCTCTGTTGTGGGGTTCCCGTTTTGGTCAGCAGATCGAACCAAGCCTATTTTACGGTTCAAAACGTTTTCCTACTGCGTTGGCAGAGATGGCCTTTTACCGTTTGTTGTTCTGCGCAGGGATGCAAAGTCCGCCTCTTTCAGGTGTTTTAACCACCCAGCACCTGCTGTTTCGCATCAGTTACCGCGTGGAGCGCGCCGTCAGTTTGCAGTTGCCGCCGTTTCAGCAATATCAGCCGTTATTGATGGATCGTAAGGATTATCGTGCCACACAAGCGTTAGGATCGTTGCTGCGCGAAGAGCAGGTGGAGGCGTTTGAGTACCGTTCGGCGCGCTGCCCTGATGGCAGTTTGAATGTGGCGCTGTTTAGCCCTCAGGCTTTGAGCTGCAAAAAACCCTTGGAACAGCAACGCTGGATTTGTGAAACCTCCGCCGAACAGGTGTTGTTCAGCGGTGAAGGTAAGCTGCTGCGTTTTGCTGCGGAGTCGTTTTTGGTGGCGGGTCAGTTACCACAACCGGCATAAATTAAACTATGCGAGGTTGTGATGAAGTCCCCCTTGATCTCTGGTTAAAATCCCATAAACGTACGGCTAAACGGCCTCTGAATCTGCTGCTGGCTTTGGGTTTATTTAATGGTCTGTTGCTGATTGTACAAGCCTACTGTTTGGCGCTGATTGTCAATAAGGTGGTGATTCATTCAGCTTCTTTGCAGCATGTTTATGCGCCGCTGTTTACCCTCTTAGGGCTGTTTTTGTTGCGGGCGTTGTTGGCGTGGTGGCTGGAGTTTTACGCTCAGCAGGCGGCAGTACTGGTCAAGCAAAAAATTCGTCTTCTGCTCTACGACAAAGTACAGCAGTTGGGCCCGCTCTATTTGCAAGGGCAGCGCAGTGGTGAGTTGGTTAACAGTCTTAGTGACGGTGTGGAGGCTCTGCAAGCCTATTACAGTCAATATTTGCCTGCCATCTCTTCGGTGGCCTTGCTGCCGCTGGTTATTTTAGCGGTGGTCTTTCCGCTGGATTGGTGGTCGGGGTTGGTTTTTTTGCTCACCGCGCCTGCCATCCCTGTTTTTATGATCTTGATTGGCAAGGGCGCGGAGGCCTTGAGCCAAAAACAGTGGCAAAAACTGGCGCGTTTGAGTGCGCATTTTCTTGATATGATTCAAGGGTTAAGCACCTTAAAACTGTTCAACGCCAGCCGTCGTGAGGCGCAGGCGGTGGCGCAGATCTCGGAAGAGTATCGACGCAGCAGCATGAAGGTGTTGCGGGTGGCTTTTCTCTCCTCTTTGGTATTGGAATTTTTTGCCACCGTCAGTGTGGCCATTGTGGCGGTCTTGATCGGTTTTCGTCTGCTTTGGGGCGAGATGGATTTTCAGATTGGCTTCTTTATTTTGCTGCTGGCACCGGAATTTTACCTGCCCCTGCGGCAGATGGGGACGCATTACCATGCGCGCATGGAGGGTATCGGTGCGGCGGAAAAGATGGTGGAGTTGCTCAATGAACCGCTGCCCACTCCAATCCATGATCCTTTGCCGCTGCCTGCGGGTACGCCGAAGATCGAGCTAAAAAAGCTTTCTTTTGCTTATCCTGCAGGTGAATTGGTCTTGCATGACATTACCTTGACCGTGGCGGCAGGCGAACGGCTGGCGATTGTGGGGCCGAGCGGGGCTGGCAAAAGCAGTTTGATGAATTTGTTGCTGGGTTTTGCTCAACCGAGCAGTGGTGAACTGCTGTTGAACGGGATTCCATCATCACGGCTGGCTCTGCAAGTGTGGCATGAGCGCATCGCGTGGGTACCGCAAGCGCCAACGCTGTTTCAGGGCAGTTTGGCGGAGAACATTGTTTTGGGTATGGCGCAGGCCAGCGAGGCAGAGATGATTGTGGCCGCAGAACAGGCGGGCGCACATGAGTTTATCTGTCAACTGCCGCAGGGTTACGCAACTCAGATTGGCGAGGCAGGGGTGGGATTGTCCGGTGGGCAGATTCAGCGCATTGCCTTGGCGCGGGCATTTTTAAAGCGGGCGCACTTGCTGTTGTTGGATGAGGCCAGTGCCAATTTGGATCTCTACAGCGAGTCCTTGGTGATTGAGGCGATGGCCACGTTGCCCAAAGAGAGCAGTCTGATTTTTATTGCTCATCGTTTGAGCACCTTGCGGGTGGCGGATCGCATTGTGGTGCTGGATCAGGGGCGCGTGGTGGCGCAGGGCAGCCACGAACAGTTGTTGGCTTCATCGCCGCTCTATCAACGCCTCTATCAAGGTTATCGGGGGATCTCATGTCCTTAAGGGTTTCGGTGCGCGTGTTGAAATTGATGCGCCCGTATTGGGCGACGATGCTGCTGGGGGCGCTGTTGAGTTTAATTACCGTGCTGGCCAACATCGGTCTGTTGGCGGTGTCGGGTTGGTTTATCGCCTCGATGGCACTGGCCGGTTTGAGCGGCGCGGCGATCAATTATTTTACTCCGGCAGCGATTATTCGGGCGCTGGCGCTGGTGCGTACCGTGGGGCGCTATGCGGAACGTTTGATCAGTCACAACGCGACTTTGGCGCTGCTTTCGGAGCTGCGCGGTTGGTTTTATCGGCGCTTGGAGCCTTTGGCTCCAGCACGCTTGCAGCAGTATCACAGCGGCGATCTTTTCAGTCGGATTCGGTCTGACATCGACACGCTGGATCATTTTTATCTGCGTTTTTTAACCCCCTTTTTTGTGGCGTTGCTGGCGTTGTTGCTGGTGTTTGTGATTTTGTCGTCGTATCAATCGACGCTGGCGTGGTTGGCGTTGCTGTTGTGGTTGTCGGTGGGATTGTTGTTGCCGTGGTGGCTCTATTGGCAGGCTCGGCCTCTGGCGGAATCCAAGTTGGAGCAGGCGGCACAGTTGCGGCGTTTGTTATTGGAGAGTCTGCAAGGTCTGGCGGAGTTGCAGCTCTTTAATCGCAGTGCCGCACAGCGTGAGGCGATCAAGCAGAGCAGTGTGCAGCTCAATTGGCTGCAACTCAAGCAGGCGAGCCTAACGGCGTGGTCGCAGACGGCGTTGCTGCTGGCGGCCAATTTGGCGGTGTGGTTGAGCTTGTGGTTTTTGATTCCGTTGCAGCAGAGCGGTGAGATCGGTGCGGCAGAGTTGCCCATGTTGTTGTTATTGTTGTTGGCCAGTTTTGAGGCGGTGATGCCGCTGCCGTTGGCGGTGCAAGCGTTAGGGCAAAGCTTGGCGGCGGCCAAGCGCTTATTCGAAATTGTTGATGCGCAGCCGCAGGTGCAGGAGGGCGAGGCCAGAGAGGGGCGTTTATCGGCTGCGCCTCGTTTGGAAATAAAGAATTTGAGCATGGTTTATGCGCCTGAGGCCAAACCGGCACTGGAGGATTTGAGTTTCTCTTTGCAGCGTGGGGAGTCCGTGGTGTTGCTGGGGGAGAGTGGCGCGGGTAAGAGCAGTCTGATCAATGTCTTGCTGCGTTTTTGGGAGTATCAAGGCGGCTCGGTGACGCTGGACGGAGAGGAGCTGCGTCAGTTGCCTGCGGAGCAGTGCGGGGTTGTTTTTCTGTGGTCTCGCAACGCTCGCATCTGTTTAATGCCAGCGTGCGCCAAAACCTGCTGCTGGCCAATCCTGAGGCGAGTGAGGCGCAGTTGATTGAGGTCTGCCAACAGGCGCAGATTGATGAGGTGATTCAGGCGTTGCCAGGGGGCTACGATGCGCTGTTGGGTGAGGCGGCGGTACGGTTGTCGGGTGGCGAAGCGCGGCGTTTGGTGATTGCCAGAGCACTGCTGAAACCCGCGCCCTTTTTGATCTTGGATGAACCCACCGAGGGTTTGGACAGTGAGACAGAGCGGCGTTTGTGGCGTGATCTGTTGCCGTTGTTTAAAGAGCGTGGGGTGATTTTAATCACTCATCGGCTGCTGGCGTTGGACTCCTTTGATCGGATTTGTGTGTTGGAAAAAGGGCGGGTGTTGGAGTCGGGTTCGCATCAGGTGCTGCTTGAAAAGGGTGGGCGTTATGCTGGGCTTTTGGATGGGGTTGGGTAGATGCCCCCTGTGTCAGGGTGGTTGTCCGGTGAGATCTGTGTGGAGATCTTTAATCTCTTTATTCTGAATTTGTTGCAGATGAGAGGAAGTAACCTCTTGATGGTAAGGAAAAGGAGGTTTATTATCGTGTGTCTTTTGGTAAAGATTGAATGAGGGTAGCTGATTTCCCATTGCGGTTTTTTTCTGCCTCAGTAGCTTGATTGATTCGTTTGAGCGGTGTATTGACAGTTTGCGCTGCTTGGATCTTAGGTTTTGAAATTGTTTTAAAGTAGAGGGCGATGGCATGATGGGCTTGTCGACGTAACTGTTCGGACTGCCCCCTTTTCTGCAACTTCTTGTTGAATGGGGCGAAGCTGTCACGATTGTTTGGGTCGAATGCGTATTTGTGGCAAAAGTCTAAGTAAAAGCGAAGCCACTTTCTGTAATAAGGCTGTTGGTTTTGAACAATGGGATGTTAATTCAGTAGCCTATCGTAGTGGCGGGTAAGGTTGTCGCTGATTGTGATCATAGGGTGATATCCATATCTGTATAGCTTGAATTTTTGGGGTGATATGCAGTTAGAATATATTGAGTAAAGGGAATTCAGTTTGTCAAAGGAAGTAAAGACAGTAAGATATACAGGTCTGCATAATCACTTGTTAGCACCTCAAAACAAAATTACTCAAATAATTTCAGCTATTACATCAGCAATTGCTTTTCCCAGTAAAGGCGGTACAGCATTTCCTATTTGTTTAGTAACTTGAGTTCTACTGCCAAAGAATTCAAAGTCATCATCAAAAGACTGAAGACGCGCACCTTCTCGTGGAGTTAGCGCTCTATTTAATTTTGGATGAATACATCTATTTGACGCAGGGTGAACAAAATTTACAGTAATGGTTACAGCTGGTTCATCTGCATCTAACCGACTATAACAACTACTAAAACCGCTAGTAATTAAATGCTTTGGAATTGAGTTAATGTTTTTCCCAGAATGCTTGATAATATTCATCATTTTTTCTGAGTGGTTAGTTGCTATATGCAACTTTAGATGTTTTGTATCCTTTCTTCTATCTTTCTGGTATTGAGTTATTGGGGCTAAAGTATATTGATCTGTTGTTTCTCCTGAACCAATAAAAGGTAAATCACCAATTGCTTCCATAGTAGAAATTGAAGGGATTAAATTGTTATTTACAAAAAGATCATCTTCTATAGGTTCTAACACCTTTGAGCGATCTTTATAGCCAATTGTTGCACCATGATATGAATGCGTGGGGCTTGGAAAAGCAATTTTACCACCTTGTTCAACTCCTACCATCACGAAGCGCTCACGTTTTTGAGGTACACCAAAATGTGCGGCATTAAGTAATTTCCAATCGGTTTCATACCCTATAGCTTTGAAACATTCCTGCATAATTTCTAGTGTTAGCCCATTTTTATGAGTGGCAAGACCAACTACATTCTCAAGGATAAAAACTTTTGGACGAAAATAATTTACAAAGGAAGCGTATTCTTCGAATAGAGTATTTCGCGGGTCATCGTCATTAGATGATCTAAACGGCCTTATTGAAGAAAATCCTTGGCATGGAGGACCACCAACTAAAACATCAAGGCTGCCTTTTTTAATGCCTGTAAGTTGTTCTACTTCACTTCGACGCACTGAACGAATATCTTTGCTTAATCCAACTGCATTTTTATGATTAAGTTTAAATGTTTCTACCGATGTTTCTAGTAGGTCAATTCCAAATGCAACATCAAAATCTGCTTTATGAGAGTTCTCTAACCCTTTTGAAAAGCCACCTGTTCCACAAAATAAGTCAAAAACCTTCATTGCTCTCACCTTAATTGACACTCCGGTGGAGACTATAGTCTCGTAGATGTTCTCTGTCAAGCCCCATAGAATATCTAAATTTAATGAAGAGACTTCGCATGGCAAAGGAAACAGGCATAACTTCTGCATTTATTGAGTTAGTAAAACGGTTACGAGAACAAAAGGGTCTAACCATAGAGCAATTATCTGATTTAGCTGGTGTACACCGCACGACTATTGGTTTACTCGAAAGACAAGAAAGAACGCCAACACTTCAAGTTTCAACACAAATAGCAAATGCTTTGCAAATACCCCTAAGTGAGATGCTACAAGAAGCTGAATTGATCGAAAAAGGTCAAACCAATCTTGATGATATTGTTAATTTTCATAAAAAAAGAAAGCCATTAATTTCAAATATTAGAAATGAAGACAAGCTAATTGAAACTATCGGTATTAATGGAAGCGCTTTGCTTGGTGCTATTAATTCCTGTTATCAAACATTAGATACAATTGATGAGCAGTTAGTTGCAAAGAATTCTTTGCCAATGGCTCATTTAGTTGAGCTGGCTAATTTATCCTCAATGGTAGGAAATATGGTTGGCGGTGGTATTGCTGACTGTTCAGATGGACTCTATAAAAGAAATAAACCACATACATATCCAGACCTTTTGCCTCAATCTAAGCCTGCTGTAAATTTGGAATTAAAAATGGCTTTGGAAACAAATAAACCCAAAGGACACCTTCCCAAACCAGGAACATACATAACTTTTCGATATGTGCTCTGCGATAAATTGGGTAACTACAAGAGAGGTAAAGATCACCGAGGTGATACTGTATGGATTTGGGAGGTAAAAGTAGGGAAGATTAAAGAAGAATATTTTTCATGTAGCAATACAGCTGGTGATTCAGGGAAAACTGCTGTCATAAAAACGGACATATTCAATCAAATGCATTTAGTTTATTACGTGCCTGAGCATCTCCCATATGCACCAAAGGTAAACGGCGGTTATGTAGGCTTCAACTAGTGCTAACAATTAGCTCCAGCGGACAGTTTAAAGCGTCACTTATTTTGCATTCGCAAAAACGTGCCACTTTAAACTTCCGCTGAGCAAGGCGTTAGCTGTAGAAATAAATAATGATACTTAATGACCTTACTGTAAAGTTTGAGCATCTTAAGAGAGAAAAATTACTCTTTTAATGGGAGTGGCTTATTGGTAAGGCAGTTTAAACAGTGGGGCTATGTTGCCTGATAAATGGATTTTAAGTTACTTTGCCTCGTTTTCATCCAAACCCCAACGGGGCAGCAGTTGCTGTTCAACCTGTAAATGATCCAGCACCTTGGCGACAATAAAGTCGATGATCTCCGCCACACTCTGTGGCTGAAAATAAAACCCCGGATTGGGTGGCATGATGGTCACGCCCATGCGCGCCAATTTGAGCATGTTCTCCAGATGAATTTCCGACAGCGGCATTTCTCGGGGCATCACAATTAATTGGCGTTTCTCTTTCATCATCACATCGGCGGCGCGTTCGATCAGGTTGTTGCTCTGGCCGCTGGCGATGGCGGCTAAGGTGCCGGTGGTGCAGGGGCAGACCACCATCGCATCGGCGGTGCCGGAGCCACTGGCCAGTGGAGCGGTCCATTGCTGAGGGCCAAAGAGCGTCAGTTGCCCTTCTTTGGCGTTGTAGAGCTGGCTGAAATAGGCCTGTGCCTCGCGGCGGTCAGCGGGGGCTTTCAGCTCTGTCTCCATCGCCATCACCACCTGTGCCGGTTGTGACAGCAGCAGGTAGATCTGTTTGTCCGCTTCGATCAAGCACTGCATCAGACGCAGGCCGTATTGAATGCCGGAAGCTCCGGTCATGGCCAAGGCGATGCGGTGCGGTTTCATCGCAGCAGCCCCGCGACGCGCAGTTGATGTTTGTCTAACGGTGCGTAAGGGGAGTCGCGCAGATTGTCGTGCTGACACATGCGGTAGTCGATGAACTGTTCGGTTTTTTCAAAGTGCAGAAAGGGGTTGCCGTCGATCTCTTCTTGCAGGGTGGAGGTGGTTTGCACCGCGTAGTTGTGACCCGGATGAATGAGGGTCTCGGCGGGCAGCTCCTCTTTGATCTGTTTCAGAGTGTGAAACATCTGTTCGGGATCACCGCCGTGCAGGTCGCAGCGGCCACAACCAAAGACAAACAGGGTGTCGCCAGTGAGCAGGTTGTCACCGAGCTGGTAACAGGCCGAACCAGGGGTGTGGCCAGGGGTGTGCAGCAGTTGGATTTCGGAGTCGCCGAGCGGGATGCGGTCGCCGCCGTGGTGCAGCTGCGGTTTGCTGAGTTGCTGCCCCCAAAAGTCCGCTTCGGCTTTCATCAGATGCACCTTGGCATCGGCGTGCTCCAACAGTTCATCAATGCCATTGATGTGGTCGTGGTGGCTGTGGGTGAGCAAAATATCGCTGATGGTCACCTCCAACTGCTCGGCCAGTTGCAGTACTGCGGGGATGTCCCAGGCAGGATCCACTACCGCTGCGCGCCCGCTGGCGTGGTCATGAATCAGGTAGACGAAATTCTCCATCGGTCCCAGTTCTAGGGCGTGAATTTGATAGGGTGCTTGATCGGACATGCTGCTCTCCCAGAGGTGCTGAATGAGGCGATGATAGCCTATTGAGTTGGGCATGGGTTGACTTTGATGAAGTGGAATCGGATGATCGGCGCAGATTACATTTTAGTGTTAATTCTCGGGGTGAAGTGATTATGACAAGAAAAGTGGATGTGGCGATTATTGGTTCCGGTTCGGCTGGTTTGAATGCCTTGGGGCAGGTGAGTCGGTCGGGTAAATCGTTTCTGTTGATCAACGGCGGCCACTGGGGAACCACCTGTGCGCGGGTTGGGTGTATGCCCTCGAAGGCCTTTATTCAGGTGGCTGAGGATTTTCATCGTCGCAAGTTGTTTGATCGTCACGGCATCGTTGGTGCTGAGCATCTGGAGTTGGATATGGACGAGGCGATGGAGCATGTGCGTGATCTGCGCGACATTTTTGTTGATCGGGTTAGGGGCAGCAGCACGGATAATATGCCGGAACAGGTCTTGTTGGAAGGGTTTGCTGAGTTCATTTCGCCGACCCGTTTGAAAGTGGGTGATGAGGAGATCGAGGCAAATAAAGTGGTGATTGCCACCGGTTCGACTCCCATTGTGCCTGCGCCGTGGCGTGAATTTGGTGATCGTGTCATGACCACCGATGAGATCTTTGAGCAGGAGAGCTTTCCAGAGTCGATGGCGGTCATTGGTCTGGGGGTGATCGGGTTGGAGCTGGGGCAGGCCTTGAGCCGTTTTGGGGTGAAGGTCACCGGCATTGATCAGTTGCACGGTCTGGGTGGTTTGAGTGATCCGGTGGCGCAAAAGGTTGCCTTTGAGACTCTGAACAAAGAGTTCCCCCTCTGGTTGGGTGAACCTGCCCAAATCACTGAAGGCGATAATGGCAAGTTGTTGGTGACTGCCGGTGACAAATCAGTTCAGGTGGATAAGGTGCTGGTGAGCGTCGGTCGTCGGCCTAATTTGGCCGGTTTGAAGTTGGAAAATCTGGGTGTGGCGTTGAATGCGGCTGGTGTGCCTGAGTTTGATTCTAATACCATGCAAATTGGCGATTTACCGATTTTTATGGCGGGTGATATGACCGATGAGCGCCCCATTTTGCATGAGGCGGGTGATGAGGGCAAAATCGCCGGTTACAACGCTTCTCATGATGAGATTCAGGCTTTTAAACGCAAACAGACCTTGGCCATCACCTTCTGTGATCCCAACATCACTTTGGTGGGTGCGCCGTGGTCGGAGCTGGAAGGGCGTGACGATGTGGTGGTGGGTGAGATGCGCATGGGGCCGGTGGGTCGGGCTTTGATCATGGGCAAGAACAAAGGGGTAATTCGGGTTTACGCTGAAAAAAGCAGTGGCACATTGCTGGGTGCTGAATTAGTGACGGCTCATGCGGAACATCTGGGGCATCTGCTGGCGTGGTCGATGCAGCAGGAGCAGACGGTGTTTGATGTTTTGCGGATGCCTTTTTATCACCCCGTGCTGGAAGAGGCGCTGCAAGCGGCGTTGAACGATCTACGCAGTAAGGTGGATGCGCCTGTTGATGCGGAGTTGATTGCCGGTTTGGCGTTGTTGTAAGGTTGAAAGCATAGGTGGATGCGTGCTCATCACTCTGAAAAATATTTTTTAGGGTGATGGTTTTTTGGTATTACTGAACTTTTTTTGATGATCTTCCTTTTTGTGGTTTCAGGGTTTATTCAGCATGGCAACTAAGAACAAAAACATTCGTAAAGCAACCTCTCATCGTAATGCAATCCAAAAAAAATTAACTGAGTTTGTTAAGCGTTGGAAAGATGAGTCTAAAGAAGAGTTTAAAAATGAAATGGATCGGCTCTCTTTTCTCTTTGAACGCTACGCTGAATTGACGAAAGAGCCTTGTTGACCAAATGGATTTCCGTCTCTATTTGACGAGAGTAAGTGGTTTTTCCATTGCATGTGTAGGGTAAAAAAATGATAACGTATTTTGAAATTAAAAATTTTCGTTCTCTTGAAGATGTTTTCGTCAATTGGTGTGATGAAAACAGCAGTGCTCCACCGAGCAACGTATCTGTAATTTTTGGCAACAACGCCTCAGGTAAGA
The DNA here is from genome assembly GCA_030949385.1 of Gammaproteobacteria bacterium. Classification (NCBI taxonomy): domain Bacteria; kingdom Pseudomonadati; phylum Pseudomonadota; class Gammaproteobacteria; species Gammaproteobacteria bacterium. The sequence continues at coordinate 47,728 of JAUZSP010000002.1, forward strand.
CAACCTTGATTCGAGCAGTGGAGTTTTTTCGAGATATTTTCAGTGGTTATCAAGGGGGATGTACACCGGCTAATCTTCTGTTTGCACATTGTGATAACGCCAGCAAACAGATTGAGTTGAGCTGTGATGTTGTTTTGGATGGGAATACCTATCAATACAGTAATATATTGAAAGTTGATGACGATATATTGGAATCTGTTGCCGAATCCTTAGATTTCACCCCCTTTAGAGCAAGAACATCGCAAACGTTATTTTCATACAATGGCGATGATGTGGGTAATCTGCGCCTCTCCAGTTATTTGTTGCGTGCGCGCGTTGATGGCGAAAATAAAAAACGCATTGATTGTTTTTTAGAGTATGTGCAAAGTATTCAAGCCATCTCAAAACGGATTGAAGAGCATGTTGTGGATGTTGCCAAAGCGTTGATGAAAGACCCAGAGTTAAAGCAGCAGTTGGAAAACATGCTGGGTAATTTTGACTTGCATATTGATAAAGTGACGGAAAAAAGAAATGATTTTTTGTCGGGTCAGGTGCATGTGGAATTTCATCATCACGATTTAGATAGGACTCTCCCCATTGAGCATGAGTCTCATGGAACCCAAGGGCTTTACGTATTGCTGTTTTATGTTTTAACCAGCTTACGTGACCAAAGTTTATTGTTGATAGATGAGATAGAGAGTGCCATTCATCCTGATATTGTTGAACTTTTGATTCGACTGATTCAGAAAAAAGGTTTGAGTAAGAAAAAACGCTACCCACAGTTTATTTTCACAAGCCATCAAGTTGAACTGATGAAATGTTTGGGTAGCAAGCGGGCTATTTTTCTGGCTGAAAAAAGTCTCCGTGGAGCGACTGATATTAAGAGTGCGGCTGATTTTTCAGGAATCGGTGGTGTGCGTGATGCGTACAATAAATATAAAAAAGGGCGCTTGGGAGCAAGCCCCTATCTAAGTGAAGAACTGGATAAAATTTCCCTCACACTGCGTCAGCATATGGATTCCGAGGTGGCAGATTGATGGTAAAAAGAAGGCGGAGGCAGTCGTCTATCCCTCTTTATAGAGATTTTTTGATTTATGTTTCAGGTGCGTATGAAAAAGCATACATGCAGGCTTTGCATGGGCTTTTGAGAGAGAAGTGGAACGTAAACTTGCATTGTGAAGAGTATCAAGGTGGTGCTGATTTTTACTCTGGTATTGCGGCTTTGAAAAAAAGATTTACAGTTTAAGAGAAAAAAAAGCATTACTAGAAATATTGAAAAGTCTGAGAAAATTTTCATTCAAGGTGATATGGATGTGGAGAGGATTACTCGACAATTTAGCCTGTTTGAACAAGAGTTAAAAAAGACAGATTCTAGGTGTGAGTTGGTTCCTAGCGTTCGTTGTTTTGAATCGTGGTTAAAGGCGCACTTTGGGACTATTATGAATGAAAAGGAGGGGGTGACAAAACAGGATATTGATGCCTATATTACGGGTTACAGTGTAGGGGTTGGTGTTGCGAAAAAAATACTTTGATCGTTCGCTGGACTGGTCAATGATTGAAAGAGCGATGGATTCTAAAACAGGTAATCGCTCGTTTCGTGATTTCATTGAACAGATTGGGTCAAAATAGGTGATTGTGGTTGGTAGCAGCAACTTCTTGCAACGATGCTTCTATTACCTTTGTGCAATGGCCGAGTATGGTCAGATCCTTTAGAATACCCTGTTAAATTGTATTGTTTTCCTTCATCTTCCCCTCAGGAGTTTCCATGTCCTCTTCCGACCTAAGCCACGAACATCGCGTTCTAATTGCGATGCGTAAAACGCTCTCTGCCATTATCAAGGACGTCACCCCAGACCCTGGAACACGCCACCCTCTGACCGACAGCACCATCAATGACATTCGCCACTGTTTTGCGCTGATCTCTGCGCGGGAAAAAGAGCTGGCGGAAGAACGAGGCAATTATCAGCAAGCGCGGCCTCGTTTTGTGGATGAGCCGAGTGACACCAAGGTGGTGTCGTTGAGCAGCATTCGTAAGGTGAAGAGCGATAACAAGAGTACGGAGCAGTAACATGAGTCAGGAAAGCGGTGTGGATGAGCGTATGGAGCAGACCAAAGCGGTGATTCAGTTGCTCGACAGTTGGGGGGTGAACGCTGAGGATCGGACGTTGCTGTTGGGTTTGCCAAAAGAGATTAAATCACGGCATCTGGATCAGTTTCGTAAATCAACACCGTTGCCGGACGATGCCAAGGTTAATGAACACGTCGCTCATCTGATTGGAATTTACGATGCGCTGCGCACCAGTTACCCCACCAATGAAGGTATGGCGGCGATTTGGTTGAAAAAAGCCAATAAGAAATTTGATGATCGAGCGCCTTTAATGACCATGATTGAGGGTGGTTTGATGGGTTTAATGACGGTGCGAGCACACTTGGATTGCACCTTTGCTTGGTACTGGGCTGAGCAGAGCATGAAAAAATAGTATATTAAATAACACAAACTATTACCAAGGGGATAGTTTATTGCTCTTTCCTCTTGCCCTTAAGGGGTAATTGGCTTATAAAATGGGTAGGCTTCGTTGCATTAGACGTTGCGGTCGTTTTTTAAGGCAAGGGTGATGAGATGAGCCGGTTATTAAGTTTATCCAGAGCAGCTCGATTGGCGGGTGTTAGCCGTGGTGAAATTCAGGCCAAGATCCGCATGGGCGTTTTGACTACGTTTGAGGGCAGCGTGAAGTTGGACAATCTGTTGGTGGTCTATCCTGAGCTTGACGTTGAAGAGAGTGGCATGATTGAACGCACCGCACGCATTCGTGCTAACGCTCACACCAAATATCAGCACGATTGTTTGCCGTCTGAAGCGCAATTGGCGGCAGAAGTGAACCGGCTGAAAGTAGAGTTAAGCTCTGCTAATGCTAAAATTGAGAACTATCATCACTTGGTGATGAGTCTTAAAGAGCGTCTTTTGGGTATGCGAGCAGAATGCACTCATCAGCAAAAAGCGATGTTGCAAGCGGTGGTGCATTGGATGTCCCATAAGGTGGAACACTGGAAGTAGATCAGGCGATCTGCCACTGTTTTTGCTGAAAAATCTCCACGGGTTGATAGTCACCCTTGTAACTCATTTTGCGACACTCTTTGATCCAGTAACCCAAATAGAGATGTTCTAATCCCAACCGTCGTGCGTGTTGAATTTGCCAAAGAATGGCAAATTTCCCCAGCGCCCTCTTGTTCTGTTCGGGATCGAAAAAGGTGTAGACCGCTGATAAGCCGTTCTTTAGCTGGTCGGTAACTGCCACGGCCAGCAGCCGTTCCCCAAGTCGAAACTCCACAAACAGTGTCTCACCCCAATCGGTAATTAAAAACTGTTGATAGCTCTCTGAAGTGGGGTTGGCCATGCTGCCATCGCCATGACGAGAGTTGAGATAACGTGCGTAGAGCTGGAAGTGCTCCTCACAAAAGCCACTGTTTTTCACTGTGATGCTAAGATCTTGATTGCTTTTTTTGGTTGCGTCGTTGACTGCGGTTGGGTTGAAATTGATTGACCGGAATGCGAGCAGGCAGACAGGCCTGGCACTCGTCGCAGTAGGGCTGATAAACCATATTGCCACTGCGACGAAAGCCTTGCGCCACCAGTTGGCTGTAAAGCCGTTGGTTCATGTCGAGATTGGGGTCGATAAAACGATTGATGCAGCTTTCTTCGGGCAAATAATTGCACGGCTCTGGATGGGAGGCGTAGAGTAAAATTTGTTGTGTTTGCTGCATATTTAAGCGAACCCTACGGCGTTTTTAAGCAGTGCTTGAGCTGATTTTGAACGTGTTTTAGACCGAGTTTTTCTAAGTGCTTGATGTTTCGTTGTGGGATGATTTCGGGGTTGGGGTAGTGAAGAAGCACTTCTTCTAAATGGGCTTCGCGGATAAAGTGCAGCATTGGGTAAGGGGAGCGATTGCTGTAATTGCTCGGATCATCGGAGTGTGTGCCAGAAAAGTGGTAGTGGGGATGAAAGGTGGCAATTTGGATTTCACCCACCAAATCCTGTTCGTTAAGCAGTTGTTCTATCCAGTTAAGTTGATCGTTAAACTCAAAAAAATCATTCAGCATGCAAGGGATAATCAGCAGAGTGGTAGCAATGATGTTAGCAGCGGTTGTCTGTAAGCGGTGCAGTTCGGCGACAATATCTGCATGCAGATTTTGATTGTTCGTGGCCTGGCTGACGGCGTAATGCAGTTGTTGTTGCTCAACGACCGCCTCTGCAAACGGGCAGAGGTTTTCTTTGATCACAACATTGTGTAGCCAACAGTCGGTCTGTTGGATTATCTGTGGGTTTGAGTTCATCAGTGTTGCTTATTATGCTTTAATTTAATAAGCGCTGTGTGCTTGATTTTCTGGCAAGGTGATGTTGAGCTCCAGCACTTCATAGTCACCTTCGTGATCCATTTGTACTTTGACCTGATGATCTTCCACTTGCACGTATTTACGAATAACGTTAATCAGTTCTTCTTTTAGTGCCGGTAAATAGCTGGGGGTGCCACGTTGAGCACGCTCGTGAGTGATGACAATTTGTAATCTCTCTTTAGCAATGCGGGCGCTGTTATTTTCCCTCGGGGGGCGAAAACGTTCAAATAAATTCATAATATCTTCATCCAAATAGACGTTTCAAGAGGTTTTTCTTTTCCATATCAATAAACCGATAGGGCCTCTCTTTACCTAAAAATCGTGCTACCAGATCGTCGTAGGCTTGTCCGGCGTCACTTTCTTGATCCAAAATAATCGGCGTGCCTGAATTGGATGCTTTTAAAACGCTGGCAGACTCAGGGATAACACCGAGTAATTTAATACCAAGAATGTCTAAAATATCGTCAATGCTGAGCATCTCGCCGCTCTCCACCCGCTCAGGATTGTAGCGGGAGATCAGCAGGTGTTCTTTAATCGGCTCCAGCCCCTGTTCGGCACGGTAGGATTTGCTTTGTAAAATACCCAGAATTCGATCCGAATCTCGTACCGATGAGACTTCAGGGTTGGTTACCACCAGTGCTTCATCGGCGTAATAGAGTGCCATCAGCGCGCCGCGTTCGATGCCCGCTGGCGAATCACAAATAATGTACTCAAAGCCCATCTCTTTGAGCTGGTTCAATACTTCGCCAACGCCTTCACGGGAGAGGGCATCTTTATCTCGCGTTTGTGATGCGGGCAATATGTATAGATTTTTGACTCGTTTGTCTTTTATCAGGGCTTGATTGAGATTAGACTCGTGATTGATGACATTGACAAAGTCGTAGACCACGCGGCGTTCACAGCCCATGATCAAATCCAGATTGCGTAGGCCGACATCGAAGTCGATGACCACTGTTTTGTGCCCTGCTAACGCCAATCCGGTAGCAAGTGCGGCGCTGGTGGTGGTTTTCCCTACACCGCCTTTGCCGGATGTTGCGACGATGATTTTTGACAAAGTTAATCCTCCTGAACCTTGTATTGATTGCATTGATTTCAAATAGGACATTAATAGTAATGTCTTAAAAATAACAACGGCAGAAAAGCAGTCAACTTTGGCTGTCGTTGGTTGGGTGTCTCCGTGATATGGGTTTGTCGAGCTTGAAGGGGGGGCTTCCATGCACCCACCTTCATTATAAATGGGAAATGATAAGCCGGTCTCTCTCGTCTAAGCGAATTTGTACCGCTTGATTGTCTGAATCAGATTTTAACTCTTCAATTAGGCGATAATTGCCAGCTACAGAAACTAATTCGGCTTGTAGGCTTTGGCAGAATATTTGTGCGTTTGCATCGCCTTTTACTCCTGCCAGTGCTCTGCCTCTGAGGGTGCCATAAACATGGATTGAGCCATCGGCGAGCAATTCAGCGCCAGCACTGACTGAAGAGAGAATCACCAAATCCGCTTGTTTCGCATAGACCTGTTGCCCTGAACGCACGGGTTTATTGATTACTAACGGAGGAGAGGGGTGTTTCTGTGCGGTTTTTTCTGTGTCAGGTTTGCCGAGATGGCTCTCTGCAAAAATGGCCAAGTTCAGTTGTTTGGCTTGGCTGGCGTGAATGGAGCGGGCAGGACGAATTCCAACGGGGATTAAACCGTGTTCGCGCAGTTGCCGCGTTAATGCTTTCAGGTCGATCTCCCGTTCGTCGCTTAATTCCGATAGGTCAATCATAACGGGTGCGTTCTGAAAAAAATCTGGTGACTGTTTGAGTTTTTCATCTAAGGCCGTTTCTATGGCGTTGAGATTGGGGTCGATTACCTGCAAAACAGTGAGGGTAAAGGCATTGGCTTTAAAACGCAGTGCCGTTGCAGGGGGTGTGGTCATGCCATTGATCCAAAAAAAATCATCGTTGAGGTCTGTTTATACCGTGCTGAAAAAAAAAGGGCAAGGGGCAGATGGGGGCGTTATTTATCTTAATCGACTTGCAAAGCAAAAAGTGCAGTGCAAGACTGCCTATTGATCAAAACAGGACAAAATATTGAGGTGAGATATGCTTGAGTTGGCAACGGCGCTGGGTGTGAAAGCAAATAAAATGTTACTGCTCGGTTCGGGAGAGCTGGGCAAAGAGGTGGCGATTGAAGCACAGCGCCTCGGTATTGAGGTGATTGCTCTGGATCGTTACGCCAATGCACCCGCGATGCAGGTGGCGCATCGTTCTTATGTGGTGTCGATGTTGGATGGGAAGGCGTTACGACAGATCATCGAAACAGAACAGCCCGATTACATCGTGCCTGAAATTGAAGCCATTGATACCGAGCTGCTGCTGGAGTTGGAGAACGAAGGATTTAATGTGGTGCCGACGGCGCGTGCGGCGCGTTTAACGATGGATCGAGAAGGCATTCGTCGTCTGGCCAGTGAAACGCTGGCGCTGCCGACATCTCCTTATTTCTTTGCGGACAGTGAGGCAGAGTATCGAGCGGCCATTGAGCAGCTTGGTCTGCCCTGCGTGGTGAAGCCGGTGATGAGTTCATCGGGTAAGGGGCAGAGTTTGATTTCGACAGCTGCCGAGATTGATTCTGCTTGGCAGTACGCGCAGCAAGGCGGACGAACAGGGCCAGGTCGTGTGATTGTCGAAGGGTTTGTTGAATTTGATTATGAAATCACCTTGTTGACCGTTCGGCATAAAAGCGGTGTCTCGTTTTGCCAGCCCATCGGTCACTTACAACAAGAGGGGGATTACCGTGAATCGTGGCAGCCACAACCCATGAGTGACGTTGTGTTAGAAAAATCCAAGTTGATTGCGAAAAAAATCACCGATGAGCTGGGTGGTTGGGGTCTGTTTGGGGTTGAGCTGTTTATTAAGGGTGATGAGGTGATTTTTAGCGAAGTCTCACCGCGTCCACACGATACGGGTATGGTGACAATGATCTCACAGGATTTGAGCGAGTTTGCTTTGCATGTGCGGGCTATTTTGGGTCTGCCTATTCCTGCGATTCGTTATTACGGTGCGGCTGCCTCTTGTGTGATCTTGGCTGAAGGTGAAGGGCAATCACCGCGTTTTCACGGTGTGGCAGAAGCGTTGGCGGAGCCAGATACTCAGATTCGTCTGTTTGCTAAGCCAGAGGTTTCCGGTGTGCGGCGTATGGGGGTGGCTCTGGCATTGGGCGATGATGTGCAGCAAGCACGAGACAAAGCCCGTGCAGCGTCAGCCAAGGTAAGCGTGAGCTTGGATCAACCGAATTGATTGTCATTGACCCTGTGCAGGGGCTTTGCCATAGTGGAACATCGTCGTTTATGAAGAAAAGGATTGGGTTATGAAATCATCTTTATTAGCGGGTTTATTGCTCATGGCTGTGATGCAACCGTTGGCGGCGGAATACGCGCCTAAAACGTGGAGCCAAGACATTAAAAATTTGAATCGTCTGCACAATCCGGTCTTGTTGGATATTCCGGTGATGAATTACACCGGCATCAATTACTACACGATGAAATATTGGCCCAAAGGCACCATCGGATTGTTGCAGCCGTTAAACAGCGTGGGCTTTGATCAAATTGAACCCGCCGCAGGCGCAGCGGAATCAAGAGAGGTCAGAGGGCTGAGCCTCTACAGAGTGATGAATAATATGGGCCTGTCTCAAAGCGTGCTGGAAGAGCGACCTTAAAAACTCTGTTTTAACTCCAAAAAGAGACGGTCGTTGTCGGCAATTTGGCTGAAAGGAAATTGCTCACCTGCTTGGTAGGTAACAATTCCGCCAGTGAGCAGCAGCGCATCTTTAAGTTCATATTGAGCAGAGAACCGACTGAAACCGCCGTCGTTGCCCTCAGCACCAAACAACGAAACCAGCGCGGTAAGACGCAGCTGCTGGTGAAGAAAATCCCCCACATAACGCACGGCTGTCTGCCAGTTGTCTTGCAGAACGCCGCTGTTTTGCAGTGCCAATTGATAATCGGGGGTGTGGCGATTGAGCAGCTCCAGTGACAATTGGGTGTCGCTGAAACCGGCGTAGTCCAGTCCTAACAACGTATCAACGCGACTCTGCGGCTGAGTCGGCAAGCTGCTGTAACGCAGCTCATCCAGATAGGCGATTTCTGCTTTAAACAACCAACTGCCAGAGGCGATGTTAAAGGCGCTGCCGAGCATCTTGATGCGTTGATGTTGCTGAATCGGTTGGCCATTGACGACGTTCAGATAAGGGGTGTCATCATACACATCGGCAGCGTAAAGAGAGAGATCCCAGCCATTGAAGATGCCGTTCAGCGCCAGTGCCGTTTCGCTGTTGGCGAGGCTGCTGTCGGGCAGCTGTTCTGCGGGAGCCAAACGGGGCAGTGGGTAAAAATCACTGCCGAAACTGGGGTTTTTATTAAAGCGGATCTCAGGGATCAGCATCGCGCTCAGACTCCAGTCGCCGAAATAATAATCCAACTTGGCCATCGCCAGTGGCAGACGCAGATCTTCAATATCCACCATGCCGGGTTCACGGTTGTCGATGGGGTTGATTAAATCTGTGACCCGAATGCTGTCGGACTTGCCCCACACCACCACTTGACGACCGATTTTGAGATCCAGATTTTCGCTCAGTGAACCCTGTAAGTAGGTTTCGCCCAGCTCGATCTCGCTCTCCATGTCGTCCAACAGCGTCTGTTGGTACTGTTCGCTGCCGTTGATTTGGTAACTGGCATCGTAAAAGGCGTAGCCACTGAGGCGACTTTTCCAGTTACCGAAGTTGTAGTCGTGTTGCAGATTCATTTTGGCGCGCAGGCGTGAGAGGCCTCGGTAGTCTGTTGCGCCCGCTGCGGGGGCAGCGTGGGCGTAGTTGTCACTGGCAGAGAGAGAAACAGAGCCGCTGAATGAGCTGGCGGAGACCTCTTCCACAGCGGTGCTGCTGATGTTGGCATCGCCTTCAGTGTTATCAAAACCGCTCAACAGATCATCCAGAGCCGGATTTCGGTTCTGACTTGCTTCATCTGCGGGCGTTTCGAAGCCTTGCAGCAGTTGATCCAGATCGGCTTCGCTGTTTTCAGCAGCCTTGATGGCAGAGCTTAATAAGAGTCCAGTCACGAGGGCACTAAATAAGGCAGCTCTCATATTTAGAGTCCTTTCTCAATGCCACGCAGGCTGAAGGTGGTTTTATCCAGTTTTTGGTTGTAACGCACATTACTGAACTTGAGGATGGTTTTGTGCAAGGTGGATTTGCCCTCTTTGCTGGTCATGCTCATCTCGGTGGCAGTCCAAATGCCGTCGATCTGTTGCAGTTTTTTGATGTCCAAATACTTCATCCGCTTGCCTTTATTGACCCAGTGCAGCGCACGCACGCCAACAAAGTTGTCTTGGCGAACAAAAATAATGGATTTTTTATAGCCGCTCTCTTCAATCTCTTTTTTGGTCTGTGGAATCGCTTCAATGACCCAGGTTTTATCTCCTCGTACCTTGGCTTCTTTGAGGATTTTATAGGTGTAGGCCGCCAAATTTTTATCGCTCATATCGGAGTAGTTGAAGTCCGATCCCATAAAGCTGCCACTTTTATCACTGGAGGCGATGCGTTTGCTTTTGCGCAGCGCGGGTAGGTAGAGCCACTGATCGTCGTCTTTTTCTGTGTCGTCGTAGTCGTAAGTTAAAAAGGCGGTGTTTTTGACCGAAGCGGGGGTGAGGAAAAATAGGCTGGTCTGTTTGTCTTCGCCTTGGTATTTAGAATAGCGGCGAATTTTCCGGCTGCGCTGGTGGCCCTTTTTGTCAATTAGGATCATCTCCATATCGGAAATGCCGTGATCACCTGTGTCACGATCTTGTACTTTTTGCATGATTTCACGAGCGGTTAATTCGGCGGCGTTGGCGCTGCTGGGCAACAGGCCGATGAGCAGAGCGAGTGCGGCTAGGCTGGTGTAGAGGGAGTGTGTTTTGATTTTCATGGCGATGACCTCGGTAAATTCTGATTGTATTTAACTAACTGGTTGGTTAAAGTGTGACCCAAGTATCCAAAGGATCGTTGCTGCTGTCAAGTTTTGTTTCTTTTGGTGTGATGAATATGGCTTATTAAGCACGAACAGCGTGTGGGAGAAAAGAGTATGGAACAGGTGCGTCACAAAATAGAGTTGGCCTTTGGTCGCTTGGGCTATCGTATTTTTCAGAATCGAGTGCTGTTTTTAGTACCGATGGTGGTTTTGTTAGCGCTGCTGATTTCCGGCTTGCCTAAACTGAGCATTGATACCTCTACCGAGGGATTTTTGCATAAGAGTGATCCAGCACGGGTGAGTTACAACCGGTTTCGAGATCAGTTTGGTCGTGATGAGAAGATGGTGGTGGCGGTTAAGGTAAAGGATCTGTTTCAGCGCCAGACACTGGAGAAGCTGCGGGATCTGCATTACGAGCTTGAGCAAGAGGTGCCGTATCTAAAAGAGATCACCAGTCTGATTAACGCCCGTAACACCACCGGTGATGCCGACAGTTTGATTGTGGAGGATCTGTTTGTTAACTGGCCAGAGAGTGAGGCTGATTTGGCGCAGATTAAACAGAGGGCGTTGAGCAATCCGCTGTTGAAAAATTTGGTTCTCAACGAAGCTGGGACGTTTACTGCGATGGTGTTGGAGTCCAATACTTACGCAGAAGAGGAAGACAGTGAAGCGGATCTGATGGCAGGTTTTGATGATGCGCCTGTGAGCCGTAGCGATGCGCCGCAAGCCTATTTGACGGACGAAGAGAACAGCCGCATGGTGCAGGCGGTTGAGGCCATTGTGGCGAAATATCAATCCGCTGATTTTGTTATTTACACTGCCGGTTCACCGAATGTGACCGATGCATTGAAGCGTTCCATGACCAGCGATATGGCTAAATTTATCGGTTTGGTGATTTTGACCATCATTTTCTTTTTAGCTGTGCTGTTTCGTCGTGCTTCAGGTGTTTTGTTGCCGTTGTTGGTGGTGATTTTATCGGTGATGAGCACAATGGGGTTGATGTCACACGCCGGTGCGCCGATTCAGACGCTGACCCAGATCATCCCTTCTTTGCTGCTGGCGGTGGGAGTGGGTGCGTCGATTCATATTTTGACCATTTTTTATCGTTATTACGATCAAGATGATAATAATAAGGCGGATGCAATTGCCCATACGCTGGAGCATTCGGGCTTGGCGGTGATGATGACCTCCTTGACCACGGCGGCAGGGTTGGCTTCGTTCTCTTTTTCCAGCGTGGCTCCGGTGGCCAATTTGGGTATTTTTGCCAGTTTGGGCGTGTTGTTGATTTTTCTCTACACCACGGTGCTGTTGCCTCTGCTGTTGAGTCTGTTGCCGATTAAATCCAAACAACAGCAGGCGCATGAACATCATGACCTGACCCAGAAATTCTTGCTGTGGGTGGCGCATTTTTCGGTGCATCACCGTGGTAAGGTGATTTTGGTTAGCATGATTTTTATGATCTTAACCCTCTTTTCTGCGTCTCAATTGCGTTATTCACACAACCCGTTAAATTGGTTCCCAGAGCAGCATTCGGTGCGGGTGGCAACAGAAGTCATTGATCGGGAGATGCAGGGTTCGATTACGGTGGAGATGGTGATCGACACTGAAAAAGAGAACGGTCTCTATGATCTGTCGGTGTTAAAACGTTTGGAGAGTTTGTCAGCGTACGCCGAGCAAATTAAAACCGACGACTATTTCGTCGGAAAAGTGGTCTCTCTGGTGGATGTAATCAAAGAGATTCATCAGGCTCTAAATGAAAATCGGCCTGATTTTTATCGGTTGCCAGAAGATGCAGATCTGATTGCACAGGAAATTTTGCTGTTTGAGAACAGCGGCAGTGATGATTTGGAAACTTTGGTGGATTCTGGTTTTAGTCAAGCACGGATGACGATTAAGGTGCCGTGGGTGGATGCCATTGCTTATTTGAGCCTGTTGCAAGATTTGGAGGATAAATCCGCTGAACTGTTTGCGGGTAAAGCAACGGTCACCATTACCGGCATGATTCCGTTGTTGGCGCAAACCATTACCGCTGCTATTTTTAGCTCAGGGGTCAGTTATTTGTTGGCGTTTGTGGTTATTACCGTGATGATGATTTTAATGTTGGGCAGTTTTAAATTGGGTCTGATCAGCATGTTGCCCAATCTGTTTCCGATTTTTACCGTGATGGCGGTGATGGTGGTGTTTAATATTCCCTTGGATCTATTCACGATGTTAATCGGTTCGATTGTGATCGGTATGGCGGTGGATGACACCGTGCATTTTATGCACAATTTTAAACGCTATTATGATAAATCCGGTGACGCAGAAGAGGCGGTGCGTTTGACTTTGGTCAGTACGGGGCGGGCGATGTTGGTGACATCCATTGTGCTCAGTGTTGGTTTTTTTGTTTATGTTTTTGCCAGTATGAACAATTTAATTGGGTTTGGTATTTTGACCAGCATCGCCATTATTATGGCTCTGTTGGCGGATTTTTTCCTTGCGCCTGCCCTGATGGCGTGGTTGTATCGGAAAAAATAAGTGGCTAAAAGGAGTAAGTTGTGAAGCCTAATTTGCTTAATATTGAGTCGGCTCAGCAGGAGCCACCACCTCGGTTTGCCCTGTTTCAGTTGGGGTTTCGCCCCTTCTTTCTCGGTGCCGGTTTGGTGACGGCCAGCTTGGTGGCGCTGTGGCTTCATCTCTATTTTTCGGGGGTGGCTATCAGTAGCCATTACAGCAATCTTCAGTGGCACAGTCATGAGATGGTATTTGGTTTTGCGGTGGCGATTATGGCCGGTTTTTTACTCACCGCAGTAAAAAATTGGACAGGAATTGCGACCACCACGAGTCGCAGTTTAAGGTTGCTGGTGACGCTCTGGTTGGCCGGTCGGCTGTTGGTTTACTTGCCGATGCCAGCGTTGATTTTGGTGGCGGTTGATCTGCTCTTCTTGCCGCTGTTGGCTTGGTTTCTTTGGCGGCCTTTGTGGAAAGCCAAACAGAAGCACAACTTTTTTATGCCGGTGATGTTGTTGGTGATGGGCGGTTTAAACACGTTGTTTCACCTAAACATTCTTGGGGTTTTTAATGGGCTTTCCACTACTGAGTTGGTGAACATTGCCATCTGGTTAATCATGTTGCTGATGTTGCTGATGGTGCTGATGGTGCTGATGGTGCTGATGGTGCTGATGGTGGTGATGGTGGTGATGAGTGGCCGAGTTATTCCTCTGTTTATTGAGAATGGCTTAGGTGTTCAGTGTCGAAAATGGCTTTGGTTGGAACTGCTTTGCATTGCTGGGGTGATCTCAATGGCTCTGCTGGAAACTCTGTTGGCTAATCCGGTGTGGTTGGCGGCAACAGCAATGGTGGTGGCAACACTGCATGCTATTCGGCTTTCGGGCTGGTGGCATAACGCCGCTTTTTCGGTGCCATTGTTGTGGGTTTTGCAGTTGGGTTATCTCTGGTTGATTGTGGGTTTCTTTTTTAAGGCGTTGGTGGCTCTGAATGTGTTAATGCCGCTGTTTGCTGTTCACGCTTTGGTAATGGGAGGGCTGGGGGTGATTGGCTTGGGCATGATGGCACGAGTGGCCTTGGGGCATACAGGACGTGCTTTGCAGAGTGCCCCTTTGATGAGCTGGGCGTTTATTGCGGTTAATTTGGCGGTCTTGATGAGGGCGGTTGTGGCTCCTCTGTTTATCGAAAACTATTCCACTTGGATTGTTTTATCCGGTAGTTTCTGGGTGCTGGGCTTTACCCTATTTCTGTGGGTTTATCTGCCTATATTGATTCAATACTTCGGACAGTTTTAAACCTGAATAGCCCCATACTCACTCAGCTCATGGTAAACCGCCTCGACTTTTTGACAAGATCTCTCCAAACCTAACTTGTCAAAAAGTATTTTCATCAAATATTGATTGAATTTCTTGCGTCGCCACGAGGCAATCGAAATCACCGAAGGCTCAGGGTTGTTTTTGTCCTTACGGTCTTCCAGCTTCAATAAATTCAGTGCGGTGAACGAGGCATTAATATGAGTTTGAATGGCCTCTGGGCAACGCGCTTGGCAATCCATTAAACCCGTATGTTGCTTGGCTTCACGAAACAAAAATTCAATCTGAAAACGAGCGGTGTAATATTCGACAATCTTTTCTGGAGCCAACTCCGAATCCGTAGAAAACAGCAGAGCCGAACGGACTTTTGTCTTCTGCTCCCATCGCAGCAGCACCACACGGATTTTCCGTTTGAAACAACACGAGTGAACCACGGCGCTGTAAATCGATACCCCCTTATCCATTACGCCACACGCATCAAAACGGGACAGCTCCGTTTGGAAATTGACTTTACCATCGTACGTTTTAGGACGTCCTTTGCCACCGTATTCGCCCTCAAAATACCAGCTTAGGTTGGCATCTGAACGCAGCTTTCCAATCAGGTGTAAGTCATCTGAACAGACCGCATCGACAAACTTCACCTTGCTGTAGTAGGCGTCTGCGGTAAGGTAGCGAATGCCTTGCGCTTGAAGATCACAGGCAAGGTCACAAACCTGTTTCGCGTAGCAGTCCACTCGGCTCTCACCCTCTTTCTGTTCCGAGTCCAACGTTTGGCGAGCCTCCAGCGCGTAAGCGGTTCGACTTTGAAGATCAATTCGGCAAACCAACGACAACTCCAATCCCACCATGGCTTGCCCCAAAGCGCCGTTGTAAAACCAACCCAACCCTGCTGTTTTCTGACCACTTTTTTTCATAAAGCTGGCATCAATGGCGGCAATTTGATCGTGCTTTTGTGGCAGCTCTTTTTGAAGTAGGCGTCTGTTGAATTGTGCAAAATCAAATGAACGTCGAAACCAACGCGACAGACGTTTTTCATGCAACGAACTGTAACGACTCAAATTACGAAAAGTGGCTTTCCCTTGAAAAACCATCAATGCGGAAAACAGAGCTGAGAGAAAAAGACGTTGTGGTTTTTTAACACTGGACATGGAGAGTAAAACCGATTCTACTATGGATTCCACGGGCGGCCTTCTTTGATTGTCGTTTTTTGAGAACTCTATTTTCTCAGAATCCGCCTGTGGTTCCTATCTTTTTCTCTCTAAAACTGTCCGAAGTATTGTTGATTCGTTCACGAGTGGATGGCAAGTTGGGCTAAGGTCTATTTTTTACGATTTGGAGTAACGAAATGTTGAGACGTTTTCGCAGAGTATCTGTTTTTTTGGTGATTTTTTTTACGCTGGGTGTGAGTTCTTCGGTTTTGGCTGAGAGTTTACAACCGGCTTCACTGGAGGATCAGTGGGGTAAAAAGCAGACGCTGAGTTATGTGGACGGTTGGTTTATTTTGGCAGCGGATAAAACCAGAGGTGAGTGGGTGAAGGAGAGCCTGTTGGCACTGAAGGTGACGGATTTGACCAAGCATAAATTGGTTTATGTTGCTGATCTCTCCAGTATTCCCAGTTTTATGCTGAGCTTTGTTGGTTTGCCTATTTTAAAAGAGTTGCCGTTTAAGGTTTTATTGGATCGAGAGGGTGAAGTCAGTAAAACATGGCCTCGAAAAGAAGATAAGATAACGGTTTTTTTGAGTCAGAAGGGTGAGGTTAAAGAAGTACGATTTTTTGACTCTCAAGAGAGTTTGGAGGGTTTTTTGAGATCGAATATTTTAATTTAAGCCCCTTCATAGATGGAGGAGCCGATTTTTTTGGCTACACAAACAGCTCAGCCAATTTCTTCCCAGGCTGTTCAGCGCGCATAAACGCCTCTCCAACTAAAAAAGCATGAACTTGGTTTTTACGCATCAGCTCGACATCCGGTTTCGCATGAATGCCACTCTCTGTCACCAGTAGAACACCCTCAGGAATCATCTCCAACATGTCCAGCGTGGTGTTTAGGCTGGTCTCAAAGGTACGCAGATTACGATTGTTGATCCCAATCAGTGGTGCGTTGAGATGGATAATGCGGATATTTTGTGAATGCTCACTCTGTACACGACAAAAAACAGTAAGATATTGAATTACTTGATATAAAAAAAGAAGCTAATTATTTAAGATTTAGAGTTGTCCTTTAACGATGAAAAAGAGGAACGCATAAAACTTGAGTATCTCAATCACGAGCAGGTGTTGCTCTCTTGGCCAAGATATTTACAGTGCAAAAAAACCTTATTTTGTTCTGAATTTTTTCAGATTGGAGGAAATAATGTCTTGATGAGGGAGGGAAGTAGGTTTATTATCCAGCTCCACTGGAGAAGCTCGTTATGAGGCTTTTGTTCTTTTTATGGGCGTGTCTGTAGTTTGAATGGCTCGTTTGAGCGACATACTATTGCCATTTTATGCTGGTTGGGTTTTAGGTTTCGATAGAGGATGTGCTTGGGGTTGAATCTGTCTCACCCTGAATATAAACACAACGATAATCTATGAAAGATAGATGTTTTTAGCATCTTTAATTTAGTTTTTGCAGAAGGGGATAATATGAAAAAATTACCAATAGGTATAGATTTAGGAACGACGAATTCGGTAGTAGCCTATTTAGAAAATAGTTCAATTAAATACCTAAGATTTAGAAATCAAGAGTCTATTAGTTCTGTTATGCTTTACAAGGATGGAAAAGTTACAATAGGCAGCATGGCAAAGAAAAAAGCAGTATCAAATCCTAGTAATTTTATAAAATCTTCAAAAGTTTTTATGGGTGACAGTGACAAGGTCTGGAATATAGAAGATAAGGTTTTCACCCCAACAGATATAGCTGGAGAAATTTTAAAAGAAATAAGAAAAATGTTAGATAAAAAGTTCCCTGATGTTTCTAGGTTCGTAGCTGTAATTACTGTGCCCGCTTATTTTACTTCTACACAGATTGATGAAACTAAAAAAGCAGGTGAAATGGCTGGTTTTACAATCAAGCAAATTATAACAGAGCCGGTTTCGGCAGCAGTTGCGTATGGGTTTGAAGATGAGCTTAATCAAAAACTATTCATTGTTGATATTGGTGGCGGTACTTTTGACACATCTATCTTAAAAGTATCGAATAGGGATTTTGAAACATTAGCCATTGATGGTGATAATAAGTTGGGCGGGGATGATTTCGATAATTATATCTTAGAGTACCTATTAAAACATATTAGAAAAGAGCGTGGGGTTAATTTAGCCTCGCTTACAAAATCAGGTATTTCTGAAGAAGAGTATAACAAATCCAAGCAGGTGTTGATTGCAAAATCTGAGGAGGTTAAAAAGGAGCTTTCAGAATATGATGAGGTGGAGGTTGAAATATCAAATCTGTTAAGTGGTTATAATCTATCCACAAAAATTAGTCGTGTTATGTTTGAGGAGATGGCCTCTATTACCATTGATAAAATTAAAAGAACGATTAAAAAGACTCTGGATGATTCTCAGCACTCATCATCAAATATTGATAAAGTTGTTTTGGTTGGAGGTAGCTCTAAGATCCCTATTGTGAGGAAGTTCGTTACGGAACTGTTTGGTAAAGCTCCTTACTCTGATAAACCCCTTGATAAGCTTGTAGCAATGGGAGCTGCGATAATCGCGCAAGAGGATAATGCGGTTAATATTAGGGATATTATCTCTCACTCATTGGGTATTGAAGTGGTAGATGATAAGTTTTCACCCATCTTAAAAAGAAATGATCACTACCCTATTTCTCATACCCAGACTTATACTACGACAGTGGATTTTCAGCAGAGTGTCGATGTGAATGTCTATGAAGGTGAAGATGAAGATGATGTTCATAATGATGAATTTTATGGCGGCTTTGCTCTGACAAATATAGAACAAGCTCATGCAGGTGTTCCTCAGATAGAGGTTACATTTGAATTTGATAAAAACAGAATTTTAAAGATAACCGCTAAAGATCTGGGGAGTGGTTCAGTTAAAAGTGAAAATATTGAGATTGATAAAGGTGTAAAAAAAAAGATAACACCTGATTTGAAGCCATTTGATATTGCTTTGGTTATTGATGTTTCTGGCAGTATGTGTGGTTATCCTCTTGAAAAAGCAAAAGAGGCTTGTACGATGATGGTGTCAAGTATGATAGATTTAAACTCACATCGAGTGGGTTTGGTTGAGTTTGACTCTTATGCAAATACCTTGGCGTATTTATCAAATGATAGAGCGTTATTAGAAAATGCCATTGCAAACTTATCTTGTAAGGGAGGGACGGATATAGCCGATGGGCTCAGAGAAACAAGGCAAGAGGTTTTAGTTAGATCTGAGAACAGGAAGTTAGTAATTTTGGTTACGGATGGGGGGTCATCTGAAAATCCAGCAATTCTAGAATCCAACCGATTAAAAACAGAGGGTGCAAGAGTTGTCTCTATTGGAGTGGGTCAAGGGGTAAATGAAGGGCTGTTAGAAAACATTGCTTCAAACGGTGATTATTACCAGATAGATAGTATTGATGATTTAGAAAACATATTTCAAAAAATTTCAAGTTCACTTAAAGTGATATAGATCGGTTAATAAGGAAAAGAGATGACAAGCGAAGCAATATTTGAAGACGTAGAAGGTACGTTTATAGGCATTGATTTAGGAACATCTAACTCAGTAGTAACCTATTTTAAAAATAATAATTTTGAGCAGGTGAAGTTTAGAAATAAAAAAATAATTCCATCTGTATTGTATTATGAGAGTAAAGATAAAGTGATCTTTGGTGATAAAGCCCTTAAGAAGGGGGTTGGCAGCCCAGAGTTTATGATCAAAGAATTTAAGAGAGATCTGGGCAGTAAAGTTAAATACACCATTTCGTTTCCATCAGAAGAAAAGGAAGAGGTTGAAGGTGGGGTGTTTATTATTGATACCAATATATTTATTGATGAGCCGTTTGTATTGAAACAGTTTTCAAAAAATGATGATGTTAAATTATCAAAAACCGTTGTAAGTGAGTTGTCTAATCTAGAGAAGAACAAAGATGTAAAAGAGAGTGCTGCTATGGCATTGGAGAGCATTAATGAGTATAAATTAGAAAGGAATATAGCGTTAGAAGACAGTTGTTTAGATCTTTTGTCAGAAGATTTAACCAGTAACAGTAGGAATGATGATAATGATAATAGAATCTTGAGTATTGCCAAAAATTTCACCAATGAAGTTTCTAATAAGCGTGTCTATCTTTTAACGAATGATAAAGGCTTAACAAGCAAGGCTGAGGGTGAAAAGGTTGCGGTTGTAAATTACAGTGAGTTTAATCATGACAAGTCTCAAAAAACAAGTGAAAACAGTGATCAAGAAATACATGTGACACCTAAAGAGGCCAGCAAGAAGCTCTTGAGTTACATAAAAGAGGTGAGTGAGGTGTCTCTCGGTGAGGATATTCAAAAAGCGGTTATTACTGTCCCAGCAAATTTTAATCCGGCTCAGATAGCGCTGGTAAAAGAAGCGGGGGAAGAGGCTGGATTTGATGAGGTAGCGATTCAAAAAGAGCCTGTTGCGGTTGGTTTTGCTTATGCTATGGATGAAGAGGGTGATAAAACAATTTTAGTCTATGATTTTGGTGGCGGTACTTTTGATGTTTCTTTTTTGAAGATAGAGAATGGAAATATAGAAGTAGTAGAGACTGATGGAGATAATAGTCTGGGAGGAAAAGACATCACCAATAAATTACGAGAGTTTATTTTTGATAAAATATTAGATGAAAATGATGAGTTGGATATGTTTGATAAAGCCAGCAGCAATCTTTCCCAAAAAGATTACGATATGAATCTCTCTAAAATTTCAAATGAAGCCGAGAGGGTGAAGATAGAGTTGTCTGAATATGATGAGGTTATGTTGTCTATTTCAAATTTAATGGGTGCCGGTGATTCTGTATTTAATCTAGAATTTGAAATCAGTAGAAAAGAGTTTGAAAATGAGATAGCTGACATTAGAAAAAAGTCTATGGACATTGTTAAAAATCTTATAGAGCGTTCAGGCATTGACAGATCAGATATTGACGAAATAGTGATGGCTGGAGGAAGCTCATCTATTCCCAGTATTAGGGAGAGTTTAAAAGATCAGTTGGGTATCAAGCCTAAAAAAAGTATAGATACTTCAGTGGTCATTTCACAGGGCGCAACGGTAGAAGCAATCAGGCGTTTTTCAGATATGAAAAGCATTCAAGACAAGATTGTTTATAATGATACTGCGTTACATGATTTTGGTATTGGCATTAAAGACCTTAATTTTGATTTGATTATTCCAAAAGGAAGCAGTTTACCCATTAAGGGGATAAAAGACTATACAAATCAAAAAGACAATCAAGAGACCATTGAGATAAAAGTGTTCCAACGAAAATCAACTTACCCAGATGTAAAAAAGACACATGATAAGGGGATCGATTTGGTGGATGAAATTATTATTGGAGGCATTCCTCCAAGTAAAGTTAATGAGTTGACTATCAGGGTTGCCTTTGAGTTAACAAAAGATGACAGTTTGTCGGTATCGGTATCTATTTTAGATAAGAATGACACTGAAATACACTCAGATCACTTGAATATTTCAAAGGCTTCAGATGTTTGATTTTACAGAGATAGACAGATTAAATAAATTTTTTAAGTCTTTGCTAGAAGACCAATTTTTATTGGTTTACATAGAAGATAGGGTGGTGAAAAAAGAAGGTGATAAAAATACCGATGATAATCACTTGCACTTGTTTAAAATAACAAAGAGTAGATCGTCTATTTTTGAAAAAATAACCTCAGTGGATGCATTAGATGATGTTAAGGATGAGATAAAAAATGCCTACAAGGGGTTTTCAGATAATTTTTTAGATTATTTTGATAGGGTGGATGGTGAGCTTAAACAAAAACATCGGAAAAGTTTTGAGATTATTGAAAAAATGATTAAAAGTCGAGCTAAAAAGCTTAGCAATACGGTGGAAAAGTTTGGAATTGAGGGGGCTTGGGGAGTGTCAAAGATGCAAGAGGAGTTCTATTTTAGTGTACAAAAGAACTTGGAGGATATATTGGATAACTTACTGCCAACAATATCAACGGGGATGAGGGAGAGCAATGCCTATAATGGCGTTTTAAACTGTTTAAATGAATTTTTGTCTAAACTAGGTGTTTATACATTAGATATAGATATGAATAAAGAATGTGATTACAACACTATTTCCCCTCAAAATTGTGAAGATTGTGAAACAGATGACGGCAGTAAAAAAGACATGATTAAAGAGTTGATCTCTTATCCCTATGTATTAAATGAAGAGCAGGTAATTATGGAAGGAAAAGTTATGTTGTGGAAGGTCGTGCATAATGGATAAGTTACTTTTGGGGATTGATTTTGGAACATCCACCAACTTCGTTACAAAGTACGATTTTTCTAAAAAGGATGCTGTCCCTGTGGCCAATATGGGTGGGTATGGCGGAACAAATATATTTGATAATAATATCTACATCCAGAGTGAAGATAACTATGTGATTGGTGACAGTAAAAAACAACACTCTGATCCTGAGAACTTCTTTGAGGATGTTAAGCGGTATATCGTTGATGACAAAAAAAGGTACAGAGTTCCAAACCTGAATAACAGGGCTGTTTCAGCTCAAGATATAGCGGAGATGGTGTTTAAAAGTATTGCTAAAAAAGTGGAAGAAAATGAGAATAAAAAGATTGATGGGGTTGTTATTACGGTTCCTTATTCGTACGGTAAAAAATATCGTCAACGGTTGCAAGAGGCGGCAACCAATGCGGGGTTAAAGGTTATCAGGCTTATAGAAGAGCCTGTTGCTGCGGCCATATCCTATGGGATTTTTGGCGATGATATTAAAGAGGATAAAAAAGAGAAGATTGCCGTTTTTGATTTAGGTGGTGGGACATTTGATATTACTATTTTTGATTTTGAAAAGAGTGATGCACAGCACGCCAAAATTGAAGTGTTAAACACGGATGGCGTTGAAAACCTTGGTGGTAAGACAGTGGATGAACTGTTGTCTAAAAAATTTATGGATCATCTTAAAATAGATTACTCTATTTTTTCAAAAGATAAAGAGAGGATTAAATTTCAAAGTGAATTAAATAAGACTGCAAAAAATACAAAAGAACTTTTGTCTGAGAGTGATGAGGAGGAAATTTATGAGAATGTCTCCATCAACGGCGAATCCAAAGAGTTGGAGTTGAATGTTTCAGTGGATGGCTTTAATGGTTGGTTAAAAGATAACAACATCCTTGGGAAGATAGAGGATGCTTTAGAGAGAGCTGTTTATGATATTGATTTAGAGCCTGAGGATATAGATCGAGTTGTTTTGGCGGGAGGCACTTCCACTATTCCTATCATTAAAAGCACGGTAGAAGCCTTTTTTGGTAGAAAAAGTGAAGCAAAAAAGGATTTAGGTGAGCTTGTAGGGCACGGTGCTGGAATCTTAGCTGGCTTGTCCGAAGACAGTTCATTGAAATACACAGTGATTAGAAAAACATCTAAAAATATTGGTGTTGCCCGTGGTAATAAATTTAAAAAAATACTGCATAAAAATACAAAATATGGAGAAGAGTCAGCACTAATGGGACAAAAGCTAATGAATAGAGAGGCGTCATCTTTAAATGTCACTTTTTATGAGGGTGATTCTGCAAAAATAGAAGACAGTGAAAAAATAGGTGTGGTGAAGATTAATGGAAAAGAGTTCTCTTCGGAGCAAATTTATATCTCTTTGATAAGAGAAGATAAAAGGGATTCAAAAATCAAGGCATTTTTTTATAATAAGGATAAAGATCGGGTTTTTGAAGGGTATTTAGAGGATGTATAGATGGGGTTTTTGAGTACGTTAAAAAAGTGGTTTGGCATGAGTAAGAACAATAAAGCCGATAATGAAAAGGAGTTGGATATGAGTGAGTGTAAAAATAGCCTTAATTTAGATTATGAAGGTGTTCAGAAGGCTTTTAATAAGATTAAGAGTAAAAGTAACAAGGATTTTTCTGGATTAGAAGATGCGTTGTCTGAACTGGAGGGAAAGTTTAATAACTTGGCAGAAAATAAAAAGCAGGAAGAGTTAAATGGAGTAAAATTTACTCAATTGAGTAAAGACCTAGGTGATTTGAAAAGTAAAAATAATGATTTAGGTCGCGCTGGCGTTATGAAAATTATGCATCGTATGGAAGAACAGAGGATATTATCTGAGCATGAACAGTTGCTTAAAGAGATTGAGTGTATTAAATACACTTTAACTGAGCTTGCAGAGGATGGGGGTAAAGCTAAATATCAGGAGAATTTTTTAAGAAAAATTTCAAACTTCATGAGTGAAATTGATAAAAAGATTAAGGGTATAGATTATTTTGCCTCTAGTAAGGATGTACATGAAATTTATAATAAAATAAAGGGGTTTGAAAGGGATAGTGATGCTTCGAGTAAACGGCTGGCTAATAAAATAAATGGGATTAAAATCCCAGAGCCTCAAAAAATTCCAAATGACTACCTAAAAAAAGATGATTTTGAATTAACTATTAATGAAAAACTGAAAGATATTAAGGATATAAAAGAGAGCAGTGAAAGTCTTGATGTGGTTCCGGCAAAACTGAATAGGATAGACGATGATCTAAAGAAGCTGTCTGAGAAAATGGATAATTTGCCATCTTCAAATGGGTTTCAGTCTCAGAAAAATATTCCAAAAGAAGAGAAGTCCATTGTCGATCTGGCTAAGTATATGACTGATGGTATTGCTCAATTTGAAAATATAGCAAAGGTATACCTCTCTAAGGTGGATGAGTTAGAAAAAGTTGATAAGCGAAAAAATGAACATGAAGAGGCTTTGAAGAGAGAGAAGGAAGCTGGGCTTAAGGTGGGAGAGGATAAAGGAAAAATCGATCTAATCAAAAAAATATATGATGATTTTCCAAAAAAGTTTGAGGAGATAAAGTCGTCTTTCGATGATCAGTTAAAAGAAAGGTTTGAAAAAGGTGAGGTTTTAGATATTAATGGTGAGAATATAAATGAATATCGCGCTTTGATTAACGACTCTATTGAGGGTGGTAAGTATAAAGTGATTTCTCCTGCGATAGTGTTCTTAGGGGGAGATGTTTTATTGAAGGCTAATGTTGTGAAGAAAGCCGCTGCGAAGAAAGCCGCTGCGAAGAAAGGAACTGATAAGAAAATTGATGGGAAGAAGGGGGATTAATAATGGTAAAAAATTATCTAGGAATTGATTTAGGAACAACGGAAAGTACCGTGTCTGTAATAGAGATTGAGACACGAAGAGATCAGCCAATGGAAAAGTTAAGGACTTTAGATATTTATCAATATAACAGACATCATCAATTGGATAAAAATATTAAAGGGTTGCAGTCCAGTATCTACATTGATAGAAAAAATAAAGTCGTCTATACGGGGGAGTATGCTAAAGAGCAATATTCTAGTGGAAATATGCCATTGAATACCATTCGTTCTATTAAAACACGAATAGGGGGTGGGTCTATGATAGAGGTGCCATTAAAAAATAATGGCTGGATCTCTTCTATTCGTTCAATTTTTGAGAAAGAAAATTTAAAAAGTTATAATATGACAGAGTTGTCAGCAATTCTTTTAAAGAGTATAAAAAATTCTGTTGAGAAACAGTGTGGTTCTGGTTTTGAGCAGGTGACCATCACAATTCCTTCTGGGTTTGATAGCGATGAGAGAAATGCCACCATAGCAGCTGGAGTGATGGCGGGTTTTAAAAAGGTAAATTTATTAGATGAACCCACAGCTGTTTTGTTAAATTTATTGAATTCGGAAGACGGTCTAACCGAAGTGTCGAGTGGTTTTTTTAATAAACAGAAGAACATTGTTGTTTATGATATCGGCGGCGGAACCCTGGATATCTCGGTTGCCAGTGTAGAAGACAATGAAGGTGATTTTGATGTAAGCATTGTTGGGCGCTCTAAAAGAATGGAGTTTGGTGGTGATGACATAGATAAATACATTGCTTCATATTTTTTGCAAGAATTTGAAAAGATAAACCCTTCTATTGATGAAAGATCACCAGAAGTGCAAGCTAAAATTGTATCAAGAATTGTTTCGCATGCACAAAAACATAAAGTAAACTTTAGCAAAAAAATAGAAAAAGTGTTGGGTAATCCCAGGAGAAGAGAAAGAGTAAAAGAGAGTGTGAATTTTGAAATAATAGATGATTTAAAAGTGTCTGATTTAACTCTTTATGATAGCCTCTTAAGAGATATTTTATCTCCGATAATATCAGCCAATGGTCTGCTTATAAACCCTCTGGACAGAGTGTTAAAGTCTTGTAAGTTAAACGTGTCTGATATTGATTTGGTCGTTCTGACCGGTGGTTCAGCTAAGTTTTATCTTGTTTCAGAGGTGCTAGAACGATACTTTCAAGGAATACATGTTGTCGATTTTACAGAATACAATGCTGTTTCAAAAGGTGCAGCTATTCATAGCTTTAATCAAGGTAATGAGGATTTAAAAAAGATTCAGATTAAAGATATTATGAGTGACTCTATTTATATTAAAAGAAAAAAAGGTTTTGATGAATTAATACCGCATAACCAAGCGTTAGACAGTAATGGGCAGTATGGTTTTGTCTTTGAAGATGTTTTGGATCGACTGGAGTTGTTTTTATATTATGGCTCAGAGGGTGAGGATAAGTGGAAATACAGAGAGATAGGCGGGGTTTTTCATCCACTTGATCGAGGGTATGAAATAGGTGATGAAATAAATTTAGATTGGTCGTTTGATGAGAATAAGATTTTGAAAATTTTTTACAATGGATGTGAACTTGTTAGCTCTAGCCAAGTTAGAAAGCAAAGCAGTGAGCTGCTTGATGATTTTGAGTTGAAGGGGTAGTCAATGGATATATTAAATACGCTTAAAAAAGTTGAAAAGGCATTGGACTTAAGATTTGAACAAGATGGTTCTCTCTATGTATCAAAAGAAGATACTGAAAGCATCAAAAAGGCTTTGTATAGTTCAAGATTTCAAAACATTAATGCTTTCGTTAAAAAGCTGGGTAATAAAGTGGTTGGAAGAGTGATCTTACATAACAGTTGGTTGGTTAACTTTCATAACGATAAAAAAGAGTTGAAACGTATTTTTGATATTGTTGATAAAGATTTTTTAAAAGATATAGCAAAAGATGTGGTGGATGACAAGGTGTTTTCAACGCCTGAATTTAAAAATTTTATAAAGCAATATTATTTGGCGGGGGTTTCATTGAGATCTTGCTATAAATTATATGGGGATTCAACTGAATCAATCCAAAGTCGAGTGACTTGTTTTAAGCGGTATTTAAAAGAAGAGTATGTTTTAGAAAATACTGTGCCCAGTGTTTTGAAGTTTGTAGAGGGTGGTTTTAAGGATTATCCAGAGATATACAACTACATTCAGAACAAAGATTTTGGGTTTTTAAAATCTGTATTTAATGATTGCCCTGATAAGGAGCTGATAGTGGAATGGATTATATCAAATAAAATAAGTGATAAGAAGGATAAGGTGTGGCGTAGTGTTTATTTGTCAAATAAGAGCGCAGCATTGAAAAAATCTATAGAGTATATTGCCAGTGACCCACTGTGGGGTAACCGTACTACTAAGCACCTTATTCAAAAGATGTTGGCAAAGCTTAGTGCGGTGGATGGCTTTGAAGATAGTGTTGTGGATGTTTACAAGAATAATGGCGGTATTAGAATGTTGTTTTTGCATATGCTTGAGCCAGATAGATTTAAAAATAAACCGCTGGCGCATGCAATTTTGGATAGGTTTGAAACTATAGACTTGCCAAATAACAGCGAAGATCATGTGAAAAAAATCAGGGATGGAGAGAGTGGTTCAAGAGATGGATTTAAAACCAAGGATGATGTTATTCAATCTATTTCTAAGGTTGGTCAAGACTTTACAAATTTAAAGACCTTGGAATACTACTGTTTTAAATTAAATAAAACAGGAGTCGAGGTTGTTATTGATGCGTACTCTGAGCATCAGCGTGATGACAACTTAAGACTTATTGTATCCTATTTCTTGGCAAAATTTTTATCAAAGAAGCGTATGCCAAGTGTGTTTTGTGGGATAGACAGTGTGTGTTATATGGATGAGGTGGCAAGGTTTATTGAAGAGTTGAATATTAATACTGAGTTCTCTAAAGAGTTTCTTGTTAATAATGGTAAGAATGATTTGTTGCTAAAGCTAAATCGCAGGTAGGTTTTTAATTTTGATTTAATTAGGAGGTTGTTAAGTGAATAGTAAAGAGTTTGAGTTGAAAAAAATGCGTGAAATTAAAGGTCTTAACATTCAGAATGAATTTATTGAAAAGTTGTTAAGCGGCAATGGCCGCGCTGATATTTTAACTGATAAAAATGAGGCCGATATTAATGTTATTTATGAAGCCAGTAAAAAATACCTTCATAAGCTGGAGAGTAATGAGTTTGAAATAGCAATTGTTGGCTTGGAAAAGGCTGGGAAATCTACTTTTGCAAATGCACTAATTGAAAGTGATGTTCTTCCTTCAGCACCCGAAAGGTGTACGTTTACTTCTACCCGATTGGTGAGTGGTGGTGACAAAGCTACTGTTCATTTTTATGGTAAAGATGAGTTTGATGATATTTTTAAAAATCTTTTAGAAGAAATTGAGTACCCTGATTTTGAAAACCAAAGTCACACGTCTTTAAGTTCTAGTAGTTTTGATCGGTATTTTGAACAGTTAGAGGATAAAAATCCTCAGTTGTTTAAAAATCATGCGGGTAAGACGGATGAGGAGATAAAAGATATTTTGTCTTGTAGAGACAGGCTCACTCTAACGGGGAAGAGTAGGGTGTTTTCTGGTGAAGACTTACAGAAAGATGTGTTTAAATCCTATATCAAAGGTGATAACAAAGGCGCGGATACTTCTAAGCCCAGAAGTGTAAAAAGCATAGAGATTGAATCATCAAATTTGAAGCAGCTAGAAAGTGCCGTTATCTACGATGTCCCTGGGTTTGACTCTCCGACCAAAATACATTTAAGACAAACGGAAGAACGGTTGAAAAAAGCAGATGCGATAATCTTGGTTACAAATGCAGGGAGAAACCCCAGCCTGCAGGGAACAACCCTCAGTGTTATTAACAAAAATACAGATGAAGACGGCATACCCCTAAAAGATAAACTGTTTGTTTTTGGAAATCAGATAGATACGGCCAACAGTGCTGGTGAAGCTGAAGGGAATAAAAAGACGCTTATTAAAGATGTGCTGAAGTATAAAATTGGAGAAAAGAAGCGAGTGTTTGTTGGGTCTGCACTTAAGTATCTTGTTGATAATGGTATCGTTAAGAAGGAGTTTAAGGGTGGTTTTGAGGTTGAATCTGGGATTGGTGAGATAAGAAAGGAGTTGATTTTTTATTATGAAAATGAACGATTTCAAATTTTAAAAAGAAAGATCGACTCAAATAAAAATAAGCTTAAATCAGTTTTTCAAGACGTTCTAAATGTTCGAAAGAAAGGATTTGATGATAAATTTTCAGAGAATGAAAGGGCTAGGATTTTGAGGGGTTCTTGGAAGAATATAGAAGAACAGCTTGAAAGTGGGTTGAATGAATTTAAGTTTAAATTGAAGCATGAGATTTGGGGTGGTAAGTATTTTTCCGAAAAACTTAAAAAAGATATTGAAAATTTTGATTGTTTTCAAGAGATAAACGATGAGTTTGTTAAAAATATTAAAATGAATCAGGACGATAGTTTGACAACAGATGTTCCTGTGGAAAAAATAAATCAACAAATAAGGCGGTTGTTGCATAAAAAATACCTCGAGGGGTTTTCTAATCTTATTAACCAGATGACGGGTGAGAAATCTAGGGAGATTGAAAGCAGATTGCTGGATGTGTTTTCTGTGGCGGTTGCAGGAGAAGCAGACTCTATTATGTTTGATGAGATTAAAATAGACAGTAATGATTTTATAAAAACGCTTACTTCTGGTGTTGCACATAATGAAGGGCGGTTCACCTATTTGATTGAGCGTTTTTCTAGGGATGTCTTTGATGTTTTTATTTCTTCACCTGTTTTAAGTGGGGATAGACATGATAAGTTTAGAGTCTCATATGAAGAGATTTTATATTTAAATACTTTTTATGGTAAAGATGATGGTAGCTTGGTCGATGTTGTTTTGGGTGGAGAGCTTGGTGTTGGGGGTGGGTGGGTTGATAAAAATGACATTAATGAATTGATGGGTTTGGCTGACGAAATTGTTTCATTATCTGCTGATGGAATGAGCCTTGGCTCTGTTATTCGTCGGATGAAAAATGTGAAGAGTCGTATGGGTGTGTTTTCAAATGAAGTGAATTCTATGGCTGATTCAGATATTAAACGAGCAATTGAAAAAATTGATAGAAGTAAGACCGAGGATGAGGTGGTGAAAGAGATTAATAAGGATATTTCTAATTTGAAGGTTTGTTTGATAAAGTCTGTGGTGCCTGCTGTTAACTTAGAGTTGGTGTTCTTTAATGGTGTGGATAAACAGATCAAGCTGTTGATTGAATCATTTAAGTCGAGTGATTCAAAGGGGGGGCTGTTTGATGACTTTATTTCTAAAATAGTTCTTAAAGTGAAACGATCAGAACTGGACGGAATTGATTTAAAGGTGGAGTCTTTAAAGATCCAAAGAGCATTTTTGGAAGAAATGGAAGCCTTCCCATTTTAAATTATCCGGTTGACATACAGGGTTGCCGTATTTGAGGGTTTTCATCACTCAAAGTGATCTCGAAAATCAGCCGAGATTCATTTTGCATTGACGGTTATTAGGGAAATTAGGTCTGTGCGGAATGCCCTCAATCACGTTGTTGGCACACACCGCTGCAAGAGCATGACTTACTGTATGTTTCTCCATATAATTTTCAGACTGTTTGATCTTTGACAAACAGCTCAGCTAATTTCTTCCCAGGCTGTTCAGCGCGCATAAACGCCTCTCCAACTAAAAAAGCATGAACTTGGTTTTTACGCATCAGCTCGACATCCGCTTTTGCATGAATACCACTCTCTGTCACCAGCAGAACACCCTCAGGAATCATCTCCAACATATCCAGCGTGGTGTTTAGGCTGGTCTCAAAGGTACGCAGATTACGATTGTTGATCCCAATCAGTGGTGCGTTGAGGTTGAGGGCGCGTTGCATCTCGGCTCGGTCATGCACTTCCACTAAGACATCCATCCCCAGCTTCGTAGCTAACTGGTGCAGTTCGGCCAGCGGTTGATCTCCCAGTGCGGAGACAATCAGCAAAATACAGTCGGCGCTCATGGCGCGGGCTTCGTAGACTTGATAGGGATCAATAATAAAATCTTTACGAATCACCGGCAGCGTACAGGCGGCTCTTGCCTGTTTTAGGTAAGTTTCGCTGCCCTGAAAAAAGTCACGGTCGGTGAGGACGGAGAGACAGGCTGCTCCGCCCTTTTCATAGCTTTGGGCAAGGTCGGCGGGGATAAAGTGTTCCCGTAATAAGCCTTTGCTGGGCGAGGCTTTTTTGATCTCAGCGATCACCGCCGCATTGCCCGCGTTGATTTTGGTTTGCAGTGCAGCAGTGAAGCCGCGTGGTGAATCGGCGTGCTGCAATTGCTGCTTGAGGTCATCAATGCTGACCGTTTGAGAACGCTCAGCGATCTCTTCATGTTTGCGTTGCAGAATTTTTTGCAGGATGTCGGGGGGACTTTGCATGTTTTTGCTCTAAGTTTATTTGTGATCGTGGGTGAGAGAGCCGCGCAGTAGATCGGTGCAGAGGTTGTTGAGGCTTCGATCGGATTGCGCGGCTCTAATCGCCAGTGCTTTGTGTAAATCTTGACCGACACGCAGGACAAATTTTCCTGAAAAGGTGCGCGTGACCAGAGATGAGGGGAGTGGCAATTCCTCTTCCTGATGGATTTTTACCCATTCTGAAACGATTTCGCACAGTTCACGGTAGACTTCTGTTTCATTGCTGCCATGACAGCAAGGGCCAATCAATCCTGGAGAAGAGCCGATATAACACTGCTCATCATCAGACCATTCAACAAGTTTGAGGTAGCGATCTGCTATTTTCATTTTTTTGCCTCGGCAATTTTTTGCTCAACTTCCCTTTCTTGATAACGACGTGCATCGTTACCTGACTTGCCCGAAAGTGTAATTTTTGCTCCAGAAATATGGAGAAAGTTTCGGTGGCTACCTTTGCCACCTCGATGAGTAAAACCGGCTTTTTCCAATTGAGCGATCAATTCGCGAATTTTTTTGGGCATGATATTATGGTACTGTTTTGGTACTGCTTGTCAACTTGAAACTTGATTACTCAGTGCCACCAACTTCGCCAAACGTTCCGCCCCCTGAACGTTAAGTTTACTGATTCAACTCACCGGACAACTACCCTGATACAGGGGGGGGCTCATGGTCTCTCTCTGGAAAAATTAGGTTGGGTTGTTTTGTAAGGCAATCAGGCTTCTCAGTTCACTGGGGGTGTAGATCGGCAACAGAGTCTGTTTGTAATCTTTGTTGTTGCGAGTGACCAAGCCATCCACGTTACAGTTGGTGGCAGAATAGTACTGAATTGCATCTTCAAAATCATTAAATTGTGAGTTTAATGCACGTTCAACCACGCTGCTGTTGACCTCAGCGATGTGAAACAGAGAGAGTAGGTTTTTGATTTCAATGCGTGCTCGTTTGCGGTTGAGGGCTTTTGAGAGCAAATAATCGAGGGTCGTAATGGTGGTGGCACACAGATAGCCTTCGATGCGGCCTGTTTCGACTGAGCCAATCACTTCTGTGGAGAGTTCAACAAATGGTTTTCGGTTGAGCAGCAGGTCGAGAATGATGTTGGTATCAAATAAGATGTTCAAAGGTACTTTTGCTCTAGATGTTTTTTGTACTCTTCTTCATCGCCTTGTTGCGACTCTAATAAGCCAATGAGTGAACGAGTGATGGGGGGGATTTTATTGGGCTGTTTTTTCTGGTTCAGAAACTGAAAGTAGTCGGCCACGACTTGAGAAAGTGATTTGTCGTTCTGCTTGGCATAACGTTTTGCCTGCTCGATGAGGTTGTCATCTAGGCGTAAGGTGAGCTTGGTCTGCATTAGTGTTCTCTTTTGACGTATTTATATTTTTTAATAATACGTCAAAAGGTTCCGTTAGGGAATGCTTTTTAGGCTTGGCTTAGGGCTACTAACTTCGCTAAACGTTCCGCCGCTTCACCGCTGGCGATCACTTCCAGCGCCTTTTCCACTCCCGCTTCTAAGGTGGTTGTGATGCCCGAAACATAAAGGGCCGCTCCGGCGTTCAGAGCGACAATGTCGCGGGCGGGGGTGGCTTCGTTGGCCAGTACCGATTGGATCATGGCCAGACTCTCTTGAGCACCATCGACGCGGATGTGGCTCAGATCGGCGCGTGGCAGGGCGAACTGTTCGGGGCTGAGTTGATAGGTTTTAATCTCGCCACCTTTCAGCTCGGCCACTAAGGTCTCCGAGGCGATGCTGATCTCATCCAGACCGTCCACAGCGTGAACCACCATCACATGGCGACTGCCGAGTTGTTTTAACACTTCGGCTAAGGGTTCGACCCAATCGGCATCGAAAACCCCCAGCACTTGATTGGGCGCAGAAGCAGGGTTGGTCAGTGGGCCGAGCACATTAAAGAGGGTGCGTACCGCCATCTCTTTACGCGGCCCGATGGCGTGTTTCATCGCGCTGTGGTGTTTGGGGGCAAACAGAAACCCAACGCCGATCTCTTCGATGCAGTGCGCGACTTGTTCGGGGCTGAGGTCGAGATTGACCCCTGCCGCTTCCAGCACGTCGGCGCTGCCGGATTTGCTGGAGACGGAGCGGTTGCCGTGTTTGGCCACCTGTGCGCCTGCCGCTGCGGCAACAAAGGCGCTGGCGGTGGAGATGTTGAAGCTGCCTGAGGCATCGCCGCCAGTACCGCAGGTGTCCACTAAATGTTCGCCGGAGACCGGCACTTTGCTGGCCAGTTCGCGCATGACGCGGGCGGCAGCTACGATTTCATCGACGGTCTCGCCTTTCATTCGTAAGCCGATCAGAAAGCCACCAATTTGTGCGTCGGTGGCGTGACCGGTCATGATCAAACGCATGGTGTCAGTCATCATTTCGCTGCTGAGATCGTGGTGTTCCATCACGGTGGTAATGGCGGTGTGCATGCTCATGGTGTTCTGCTCCCTACAAAGGTGGATTGCTTACATCTTTAAAAAATTGGCGAGAAGGTCGTGACCGTGTTGGGTCAAGATGGATTCGGGGTGAAACTGCACGCCTTCGATGGGCAGGCTTTTGTGGCGTACGCCCATGATCTCATCCCGCTCACCGGCTTCGTTTTCAGTCCACGCGGTGACCTCCAAGCAGTTGGGCAGCGAGGCTGTTTCGATCACCAGTGAGTGGTAACGGGTTGCTTGATACGGGTTGCTCAAACCCTGAAAAACGCCGCTGCCGTGGTGATGAATCAGCGAGGTTTTGCCGTGCATGATCTCTTTGGCGTGGACGATGTTGCCACCAAACACCTGGCCGATGCTCTGATGCCCCAAGCAGACCCCCAGAATCGGCAGCTTGCCTGTGTAGTGTTCAATGGTCTGCATGGAGATGCCCGCTTCATTGGGGGTGCAAGGGCTAGGGGAGATCATAATGCGTTCAGGGTTCAGCGCCTCGATCTGTTCGAGTGTGATTTGATCGTTGCGCTGCACCACGACCTCTGCGCCCAGCTCGCCGAGGTATTGCACCAAGTTGTAGGTGAATGAATCGTAGTTGTCGATCATCAAGACCATGTTGTTTGCTCCAAAAGTGTCGAGATGACGGTTAGCGATGACGATGGCCGCCATTAAGACCGGCCTCAGCTTTGCTTACGGCGCGAAAGACGGCGCGGCCTTTGTTCATGGTTTCTGCCCATTCGCTTTCTGGCACTGAATCATAAACGATGCCCGCACCCGCTTGAATGTGCAGCTTGCCCTCTTTGATCACGGCGGTGCGAATGGCGATGGCGGTGTCCATGTTGCCGTTCCATGAAAGATAACCCACTGCACCGGAGTAGATGCCGCGTTTGACCGGCTCCAGTTCGTCGATGATCTCCATTGCGCGCACTTTGGGTGCGCCGCTGACGGTTCCGGCGGGAAAGGTGGCGCGCAAAACGTCCATCGCGCTGAGGTTGGGTTTCAGCGTGCCGGTGACGTTGGAGACGATGTGCATCACATGGGAGTAGCGTTCGATGATCATTTTATCGGTTAACTTGACGCTGCCGGTTTGGCTCACCCGGCCTGCATCGTTGCGGCCTAAGTCGATCAGCATCAGATGTTCCGCCCGCTCTTTCGGGTCGGCCAACAGCTCTTTTTCCAGTGCCAAATCGTGGCGTTCATCCACGCCCCGAGGCCGAGTTCCGGCGATGGGGCGCACGGTGACTTCGTTTTCTTCCAGACGCACTAAGATTTCCGGTGAGGAGCCGA
This sequence comes from Gammaproteobacteria bacterium, assembly GCA_030949385.1. Taxonomy (NCBI): domain Bacteria; kingdom Pseudomonadati; phylum Pseudomonadota; class Gammaproteobacteria; species Gammaproteobacteria bacterium. Next base: position 82,358 of record JAUZSP010000002.1, read on the forward strand.
CGACTTGATGATCCTGTAGGTCGAGATAATACATGTAGGGCGATGGGTTTAAGTTGCGCAGGGCGCGGTAGAGATCCAACGGTGGGGCTTGAAAGGGGATTGAAAGCCGTTGGGACAGCACCACCTGCATAACATCGCCGTCAATAATGTATTCACGGGCTTTAGCAACAGCCGCTTTGTAACCGGTCTCGGTGAAGCCAGAGATAAAGTCGCTTTCTTGTACTGAACGCGGCGTTTTCAGAGTTTGATAGCCGTCGTGGTTTGGGGCGCTGGCGAGCTTTTTTTGCAGTTGATCCAGCCGTTGCTGTCCGACGTGGTAGGCGTTTTCTGTTTGTGGATCGACCTGCACGATGATGGAAAGTGTGCCGCTTAAGTTATCAAACACCACCACTTCTTCGGAGAGCATCAATAAAATATCGGGTGTGTTTAGCTCATCGGGTTTTGTGCAGACACCCAATCGAGGCTCGATGTAACGCACCGTATCGTAACCAAAATAGCCCACCAAGCCACCGCTGAAGCGAGGCAATCCTTCGATTTCGGGAACGCGGTATTTTGCCTGTTCCGTTTCGATCCAAGCCAGCGGGTCGGCCACGGTTTCGGTGTGAATGAGCGTGCCGTCCCGTTCGACTTCGATTTGTTGACCAATAACCTTAATGACCTGACGGCAGGGCAGACCGATGATGGAGTAACGTCCCCACTTTTCACCGCCGTGTACCGATTCAAACAGATAGGAGTAAGGGCCATTGGCCAATTTTAGGTAGGTGGAGAGAGGGGTGTCCAGATCCGCCAATACCTCACGACTGAGAGGGATGCGGTTGTAACCTTGTTGGCTAAATTTTTTGAATTGTTGGGGGGTCATAGAAGATCACTTTTTAAGACAGAGGCGAAAAACGGGTGGGATGGATAGGGTTTAATGGAACCATCGCCAGCGGTTTCTGCTTGGAGTAAAAACGAACATTATGAACCTTTAATTATGAGGTGTTGAGCTAGGCTTTTTGCACTAACCCAACGGGATAAAAGAACCTACTCGGGATAAAAGAACCTACTGTTCTAGCAGGGCTTCGATCTCTTGCATCGAGTCCACCACGGCATCGGGGTTGTAGTTGCGAATGTCTTCGCCGTGATTGTAACCGTAGCTCATGCAAATGATCTGAAAACCCGCCGCTCGTGCCGCTTTAACGTCACTTTTGGAATCACCTAACATCATCGCATCTGTTGGTGCTACGCCCATTTTTTCTGCGGCGTGCAGCAGGGGCAGGGGGTCGGGCTTTTTCTTCGCCAAGGTATCGCCACTGACGATGATCTCAAAATAGTCAAAAATGCCCAGATCTTTTAGCAGCGGCAGGGTGAACTGCGCCGCTTTGTTGGTCACACAGCCGATCTGATAACCGGCTTTTTGCATGTAAGCCAAACCCTCGACCACCCCAGGATAGAGGCAGCTGCGTTTGCTGGTGTTGTCGGCGTACAGATCCATAAAGATCGGTAACGCTTTGGCGTACAACGTCGCTTCAGGCTCCCCATCCAGTTGGTTCAGGAGGCCGCGTTTCACCAGTCGTTCAACGCCGTTGCCGACCCATTGGCGCACCGCTGCTTCACCTCGAATGGGCAGATCCAGCGCGATCATCATTTGATCAATGCAGTAGGCCAGATCGGGCACGCTGTCCACCAGTGTGCCGTCAACGTCAATCAACAGCATTTTGGGTTTGCGAAGAGCCATCTTTAGCTGCCTGCTTTGGCCAGTTCGGCGCGCATGTCAGCCAAAATGGTGTTGTAGACGTTGGTATCGCTGCTGTTTTTAGCACCGAAAATGGCAGAACCGGCGACAAACATATCGGCACCTGCTTCTTTGATTTCGCGGATGTTGTTGGTTTTCACGCCGCCATCCACTTCCAAACGGATGTCGTAACCGGACTCGTCAATCAGTTTGCGTGCTTCACGCAGTTTGTCGAGGGTGGCAGGGATGAAACTTTGACCGCCAAAACCGGGGTTAACGGACATCAACAAAACGACATCGACTTTGTCCAGTACGTATTTGAGTGCGTCTAGAGAAGTCGCAGGGTTGAAAACCAGACCGGATTTACAGCCGTTCTCTTTGATTAACTGCAAGGTACGATCAACGTGTTCTGAGGCTTCGGGGTGGAAGGTGATGTAGCTGGCACCGGCTTTGGCAAAATCAGGGATGATGCGATCAACGGGTTTGACCATCAAATGCACATCAATGTCAGCGGTCACGCCGTGGCTGCGCAGAGCGTCACACACCAACGGCCCGATGGTCAGGTTGGGAACGTAGTGGTTGTCCATCACATCAAAGTGAACCACGTCCGCGCCAGAGGCCAAAACGTTATCGACCTCTTCTCCTAAACGAGCAAAGTCAGCGGATAGGATGGAGGGTGCAATTAAGTCTGTAGCCATGAGTGTGTGCCTCTTCATTGAATGCGAGCAAAATAAAGTAGGCGACTTTACCCCATTGCCGCACGCTCATCAATGCAGGCAGATCCTATTTATGCCTGCATTGATTATTTCAATATCCCTAAAAGATCTGAAAAATTGAGGTAGAAAGGGGTGGCTTCTGGCTTTTTTCCGAGTTATTGCTTGCCGAACCTTCTTAACTAGGCGAAAATGCGCCCTCAATTTTTAATAGGGCTTTACATCACAAGGTTGTGGTGGCGATTGGCTGGGAGGCTGCCCTTGTTCAAAAACTAAACAGACCGTCTTGCTCCAGCGTTCATTTAGATGGACGTTGGCGACAGAATCTTAGAACTTAGAAACGTTAAAGGGGAATCTTAATGCCTTCGCGCAGAGATCTTGCTAATGCTATTCGTGCCTTGAGCATGGACGCTGTTCAGAAAGCCAACTCAGGTCACCCTGGTGCTCCAATGGGTATGGCTGATATTGCTGAAGTGTTGTGGAACAGTCACATGGATCACAACCCCAGCAACCCAGATTGGGCGGATCGTGACCGCTTTATCCTCTCCAACGGTCATGGCTCAATGCTGATCTACTCTCTGCTGCATTTGACCGGCTACGATCTCTCCATTGACGATCTGAAAAATTTCCGTCAATTGCACTCCAAAACCCCAGGTCATCCTGAATACGGTTATGCACCGGGTGTGGAAACCACCACTGGCCCTCTGGGTCAGGGCATCACCAACGGTGTCGGCATGGCCATCGCTGAACGTGCGCTGGCAGCGGAGTTCAACCGCGACGGCCACACCGTTGTGGATCACAACACCTTCGTCTTCTTGGGCGACGGTTGTTTGATGGAAGGCATTTCTCACGAAGCGTGTTCTTTGGCGGGTACCTTGGGTCTGGGCAAATTGATCGCCTTCTGGGACGACAACGGCATCTCCATTGACGGTCACGTTGACGGCTGGTTTAGCGACGATACCCCCGCACGTTTTGAAGCCTACGGTTGGCAGGTGATCTCGGTTGATGGTCACAACGCCGATAAAATCAGCGCCGCCATTGACGCCGCTAAGGCAGAAGGTGGCAAACCCACCATGATTTGCTGCAAAACCGTGATCGGTTTTGGTTCTCCTAATAAGTCGGGTTCACACTCTTGTCACGGCGCGCCTCTGGGCGACGATGAAAATGCCCTGACCAAAGAAGCCTTGGGCTGGACTGCGGCTCCGTTTGAAATCCCTGCGGACATTGCGGCGGGTTGGGATGCCAACGAAGCCGGTAAGAGCAAAGAAGCGACTTGGAATGAGACTTTCGCAGCGTATGAAGCAGCTCACCCTGAGTTGGCAGTAGAGTTTAATCGTCGCATGGCCGACGAACGTCCTGCGGATTGGGCGGAAAAATCAGCGGCTTTCATTCAAGAGTGCAACGACAAAGGCGAAAGCAAAGCAACACGTCAAGCCTCTTTGGCTTCCATTGAAGCGTACTCTCATGCCTTGCCTGAGCTGTTTGGTGGTTCTGCGGATCTGGGTTGCTCCAACTTGACCGAATGGTCGGGCTTCAAAGCAATGCGTGCTGATATTCCTGACTGCAACTACATCAACTACGGTGTGCGTGAGTTTGCCATGTCAGCGATCATGAACGGCATCGCATTGCATGGCGGTTATGTGCCTTTCGGCGCGACCTTCTTGATGTTCTCTGAGTACGCCCGTAACGCTCTGCGGATGGCGGCTTTGATGAAGCAGCGCGCTCTGTTTGTCTACACCCATGACTCCATTGGTCTGGGTGAAGACGGTCCGACCCACCAAGCCGTTGAGCAGATTCCAACCTTGCGTTTGATCCCCAACATGCACGTTTGGCGTCCCTGTGACACCGTTGAAAGTGCCACTGCTTGGGCTGAAGCCGTTGATCGTGCTGATGGTCCGAGTTGCTTGATCTTCTCTCGTCAAGCGTTGCCGCATCAAACCCGCAGCGCCGCGCAGATCGAAGAGATCAAAAAAGGCGGTTACGTCTTGGTTGATTGTGATGGCACCCCAGATTGCATCGTCATTGCCACTGGCTCTGAAGTGGGTCTGGCAGTGGATGCGGCGAAAGCCAGCAGCAAAAAAGTACGTGTGGTCTCCATGCCCAACACCAATGCCTTTGACGCACAAGATGCGGCTTATAAAGAGTCGGTCTTACCCAGCGCCGTGACGGCTCGGGTTGCGGTTGAAGCAGCGGTTACTGACGGCTGGTGGAAATACGTCGGCATGAACGGCAAGGTGATCGGCATCGACACCTTCGGTGAGTCTGCGCCTGCGGGTGAGCTGTTTAAAATGTTTGGTTTCACCGTCGAAGCGGTGGGTGCTGCGATTGATGATGTCAGTGCGTAGCTGATTTTGATGGGGTGCTTTGAGTGCCCCATTGAGCTGCTTACGCCGACGCACAGAATTTATGTAAGATAATTGATGGAGTTTCCTTATGACGATTAAAGTAGGTATTAATGGTTTTGGCCGCATTGGCCGTATGGCGTTCCGCGCAATTGCTAAAGATTTCGCTGGCGACATGGAAGTGGTTGGCATTAACGATTTGCTCGATGCAGACTACTTGGCTTACATGCTCAAGTACGATTCAGTACATGGCAACTTCGACGGTGACGTCTCGGTTGATGGCAACAACTTGCTTGTAAATGGCAAAACCATCCGTTTGACCGCAGAACGTGATCCAGCCAATTTGGCGTGGTCTGACATCGGTGCTGATCTGGTGATCGAATGCACCGGTTTCTTCCTCACCGAAGAGACCTGTCAGAAGCACATCGATGCGGGCGCAAAGAAAGTGGTGATGTCTGCTCCTTCTAAAGACGGTACGCCGATGTTTGTTCACGGTGTGAACCATGAAACTTACGCCGGTCAAGCGATTGTTTCAGCGGCCTCTTGTACTACCAACTGCTTGGCTCCTGTGGCCAAAGTATTGAACGACAACTGGGGCATCAAACGGGGTCTGATGACCACCGTGCATGCGGCAACCGCTACCCAGAAAACCGTTGATGGTCCTTCAATGAAAGATTGGCGCGGTGGTCGTGGCATTCTGGAAAACATCATTCCCTCTTCTACCGGTGCGGCGAAAGCGGTGGGTGTGGTTTTGCCTGAGCTGAACGGCAAACTGACCGGCATGGCGTTCCGCGTGCCTACCTCCGATGTTTCTGTGGTTGATTTGACCATCGAACTGGAAAAAGAAGCCTCTTACGAGGAGATCTGTGCAGCCATGAAAGCGGCTTCAGAAAGCGGCCCTATGAGCGAAACCTTGGGTTACACCGACGAGAAAGTGGTTTCTACCGACTTCCGTGGCTGTAGCAAGTCCTCCATCTTTGATGAAGGTGCAGGCATCGCTTTGGACGGTACCTTTGTGAAAGTGGTTTCTTGGTACGACAACGAGTACGGTTACACCTGTAACATGCTGCGTTTCGTCAAACACGTTGCGGCGTAGTTGACCTAAGCCTCTTTTTGACCCCCTGGGGTCGGGAGAGGTTTTAACTAAGGTGTCTGTTTTAGTTAAAACCTTTCGTCTTAATTATTGTTAATAATTCGATCCATTTTTAAGGAGATTTTCTATGTCTTTTATCAAGTTGACCGATCTTGATCTGGCTGGCAAACGTGTCTTGATCCGTGCCGACCTGAATGTTCCTGTTAAAGAGGGCAAAGTGACCTCCGATGCACGCATCACTGCGTCCATGCCCAGTGTTGAACACTGCTTGGCTGCCGGTGCCAAAGTGATGGTGATGTCCCATCGTGGTCGCCCTGAAGAGGGGGTTTACTCCGAAGAGAATTCAATGGCTCCCATTGCCGCCACCATGAGTGAAAAATTGGGCAAAGACGTACGCCTGATCAAAGAGTATTTGGACGGCGGTTTTGAGGTTGCTAACGGCGAGGTGGTGCTGTTGGAAAACGTGCGTTTCAATGCCGGTGAGAAAAAAGACGACGTTGATTTAGCGAAAAAATACGCTGCACTTTGTGATGTGTTTGTGATGGACGCCTTTGGTACCGCGCACCGGGCGCAAGCGTCAACCCACGGTGTGGGGCAAAATGCCCCTACCGCCTGTGCTGGTCTGCTGTTGGCCAGTGAGCTGGACAGTTTGGCCAAAGCTTTGGCCAATCCAGCACGTCCGATGGTGGCGATTGTCGGCGGCTCCAAGGTTTCAACCAAACTGACCGTATTGGAAGCGTTGTCTGAAAAAGTCGATCAGCTGGTTGTGGGGGGCGGTATCGCCAACACCTTCTTGAAAGCGATGGGGCATAACGTCGGTAAATCGCTCTGCGAAGACGATCTGGTGGATACGGCCAAAGTATTGATTGAGAAGATGAAAAATCGTGGCGCGAACATTCCCATCGCCACCGATGTGGTGTGTGGCAAAGAGTTCAGCGAAACCGCTGAAGCGACCTTGAAAGCCGCAGGTGATGTGGAAGACGACGATATGATTTTTGACATCGGTCCAGAATCGGCCAAAGAGCTGGCTGAGATCATCAGCAAAGCGGGTACCATCGTTTGGAATGGTCCGGTGGGTGTGTTTGAGTTTGATCAGTTTGGTGCTGGTACCGAAGTGGTTTCCAGAGCGATTGCTGAAGCGGATGGTTTCTCTCTGGCCGGTGGTGGTGATACCATCGCGGCAATTCAAAAATACGATCTGTACGACAAAGTGTCTTATATTTCTACTGCCGGTGGTGCGTTCTTGGAGTATCTGGAAGGTAAAACATTGCCCGCAGTGGCGATGTTGGAAGCACGGGCTAAGTAGTGTTTATATCGGCTTGCCCTTAGCAAGCCGATTTTTTATATAACAGAGAAAAGGTTATCGCGTGAGAAGAACGAAGATTCTGGCAACTCTGGGACCCGCAAGTGAGTCCCCTGAAATGGTTGAGAAGGTAATTCTTGCTGGGGCGGACGTGGTGCGTCTCAATTTTTCTCACGGCAGTCATGATGAACATCGTGAGCGCGCTCGTTTGGTGCGTGAGGTGTCTAAAAAGCATAATCGTTGTGTGGGTATTTTGGGCGATCTTCAAGGGCCTAAAATTCGCACTGACCGTTTTGTAGAGGGCAAAGTGACTCTTGAGCAGGGTGATGTCTTTACACTGGATGCGGAACTGGATCGTGATGCCGGTACAAAGGCTTCTGTGGGCATTACTTACAAAGCCTTGCCGAAAGACGTCAATGTAGAAGACTATCTGATTTTAGATGACGGTCGTCTGGTATTGAAAGTGACCTCAATTGAGGGTGCTAAGATTCACACTACCGTTGAAGTGGGTGGGTTGTTGTCCAATAACAAGGGCATCAATCGTCGTGGTGGTGGGCTGTCTGCTCCTGCGATTACAGAAAAAGATCGGGCGGATATTTTATTGGCTGCTGAGATTCAAGTGGATTTTCTAGCGGTCTCTTTTCCGCGCAACGCCGCAGACATCAACTACGCGCGTAAATTGCTGCGTGAAGCCGGTGGTACCGGTGCAATTGTTGCTAAGATTGAACGCGCTGAAATTATGGGTGTGATTGACGAGGCGATTGAAGCCTCTGATGTGATTATGATTGCCCGTGGTGATCTCGGGGTTGAGATCGGTGATGCTGAACTGCCAGCGGTACAGAAAGAGCTGATCAATAAAAGTCGTATTGCGAATAAAATCGTTATTACGGCCACGCAGATGATGGAGTCGATGATCGAAAACCCGATCCCGACCCGTGCAGAAGTGTTTGATGTTGCCAATGCGGTGATGGACGGCACCGATGCGGTGATGTTATCCGCTGAATCTGCCGCAGGTAAACACCCAGAGAAAGCCATTGAGGCGATGGGGCGCATTTGCGAAACGGCTGAACAGCATGTGAATGCAAAAAAATCCTCTCATCGGATCAACTCAACCTTTGAGTTTATTGATGAAGGCATCGCCATGAGCGCCATGTATGCAGCCAATCATTTAGGTGTGAAAGCCATTGCGGCCATGACCGAATCCGGTTCCACGCCGCTTTGGATGTCGCGCATCAGCTCGGCTATTCCGATTTATGCACTGACCCGTAACGACCACACCAGCAGTAAAGTGACTCTGTATCGCGGTGTGCATCCGATGAAGTTTCAGACCATTTACAACAGCCATGCGGAAGCTAATAAAGCGGTGGTGGATGTGTTGAAACAGTCGGGTGCGGTGGAAGATGGCGATTTAGTCATTATCACCAAAGGCGATTTGATGGGGGTGCATGGCGGCACCAATGCGATGAAAATTGTGCGTGTCGGTGAGTTGATTGAAGCCGATACCTAAAAGACAGCGATGCAAGGCGCATGAGCGCAAGACTTATTTAACTTAACTCAAGATCTATCAAGGAGAACCACCATGGCACTGATCTCTCTACGTCAGCTGCTGGATCACGCTGCTGAAAACAGCTACGGTCTACCCGCATTTAACGTTAACAACATGGAGCAGGTGCATGCGATCATGCAAGCTGCCGATGCGGTTAACAGCCCCGTCATTTTGCAAGGTTCTGCCGGTGCGCGTTCTTATGCAGGTGAACCCTTTTTGCGCCATCTGATTTTGGCTGCAATTGAAATGTACCCTCATATCCCAGTCTGCATGCATCAGGATCACGGCGCTTCTCCTGATATCTGTGTGCGTTCCATGCAGTCGGGTTTCAGCTCGGTGATGATGGACGGTTCACTGGAAAGTGATGCTAAAACCCCTGCCAGCTATGAATATAATGTCAATGTCACCAAACAAGTGGTTGATATTGCACACGCGTGTGGTGTTTCAGTGGAAGGTGAGCTGGGTTGCCTCGGTTCTCTGGAAACGGGCATGATGGGCGAAGAAGACGGTCACGGTGCCGAAGGCAAATTGGATCTGGACATGTTGTTGACCGATCCTGATGAAGCCGCTGATTTCGTTAAGAAAACCGGTGTGGATGCGTTGGCCATTGCCATCGGTACCTCTCACGGTGCGTATAAATTCACCCAAGAGCCTACCGGTAATATCTTGCGTATTGACCGTGTGCGTGAAATTCACGCGCGTATTCCTGATGTGCATTTGGTCATGCACGGTTCTTCTTCTGTGCCTCAGGATTGGTTGCAGATCATCAACAACTACGGTGGTGATATGGGCCAAACCTACGGCGTGCCTGTTGATGAAATCGTTGAAGGCATCAAGTCAGGTGTGCGTAAAATCAACATCGATACCGATTTGCGCATGGCCTCTACCGGTGCGGTACGTCGCCACTTGCACGACAACACTTCTAACTTTGATCCTCGCAAATTCCTCAAAGCGGCTACAGAATCTATGTCTGACATCTGTAAAAACCGTTATGAAGCGTTTGGTGCAGCGGGCATGGCGAGCAAAATTAAGCCTCGCTCTCTGGAAACCATGTTTTCCGAGTATGCCAGTGGCAGTTTAGATCCTATTGTTAAATAAGTTTTTTAACTTTGGATCGGTAAAAAGGGAGCGCTTAGGCGCTCCTTTTTTTGTGCCTTTTGAATGGGGTCACAAATCGAAGAAACGCCCATCACACCTTCATTATTCTTTTACTTTATAGGCTTGATACTCGATAGTATTCAGTAATAGAGCTAAAAGAGTTGTGGGGAGTCGATTATGATAAAAAAAATATATTATGTTTTGTTTATGCTCTTGTCGAGTCTACTGATGGCCTGTGCGCCCGTTGGAGATTCAGATGACGATGACGACGATGATGACGATGTGGTCACCACCACCACTGGGGTGATTAATACCAGCAATCCCGCTGAGATTCAGGCGCTGGCTTCCGTTGCGTATCGCAGCACCTTGGCGCTTTATGAACTTGCGCGTAACAGCGCTGAAACTACGTTGCTGGGAAGTGGGGGTAAAATTCCAACGTCAGCCGACTGTTTGAATGGTGGGCAAGTGGTGCGGAATTCGTTTTCTGGTGTAGCACCTCTGAGCAGTGGTGATGCGCTTTCTCTAACGTATATCAATTGCCAAACGTCTTTTGCAGGCCAGACGATAACGCAAAATGGCCAAGTGGATCTGTTTAGTGCCACGGTGAGCGGAGATCAATACAATATTGACCTGACGTTTATGGGTTATTCGATTACCACGGTCAGTGGTCAAGCGTTGTCTAAGGTGAACGGTTCTTTGAATCTGTTTATTGATTCGATTAGCAACAGTAACAGCTTCAAACATTATTTGATTAGATCCCACCTCAGCGCCGGTAACAGCGTCAGTTTTCAGCTGTCTGATGGTGTGACGACAACGTTGAATTTGAGCCAGAACTTTTTTTCCGTTACGGAAGATCAACTTAATAACAACTATTTGATTGATGTGAGGTACATCTTTAGCGCAACCACAGCAGCAGGATTACCTTTGACTTTTGGCAGTTTGGTGGTTGACTCAAGAGCGATGCCTTTGTCCAGCCTCAATGCCAACAGTTCAGCTTTGTCACCTCCCACAAGTGGTGTGATGTTGATTAACGACAACAGCAATCGTCAAATTCGATTGGATGCGATGACCCCTGCGGTGAGTACTTCTGTTAATGGGGTGGTGGGAAGTGCGGTGAGTGTTGACTGGACTGTGTTTTTGACGGGAAGTTGATAGCAGAGTAGGCTTCCTTTTGTTAAATCTGCAGTTAGTAAATTTTGGAGAGTTAAAATAAAATGAATAGACAGTTTTTTGTGATTGTGTTGTTTAGCGCCACTTTGGTTGCGTGTGGTGGTGGAAGTGGTGGTACTTCATCGGCATTAGCGGCATTAGCGCCTATGACGATTAATGCCGCTAATGAGCAGCAGGTTGCCAGTGTTGGAGCAGGAGCAGGAGCAGGAGCAGCGGTGGGTGGCATGGTTCCTAGATCTTTGCCTCGTACTTGGTCTAGTGTACCCAGTGATTTGGCTGCTACGATTCAACAGTTGATACCCGATTTTTCAAAGCAAAGTGGCTCAAGAGCAATATCTCAAATTGAAGCAGACTGTGCTATAAGTGGTACGCGGTCAACTGCACTTAATGATGTCAATAACAACGGTATTTTTGATGCGGGAGATAGTACGTCGGTGGTAGCAAATGCGTGTGATGATGGGGATGGCATGACCATAAGTGGCCCCATGACTCTGAGATTAAATGCTTGTGTTGCTGACTTTGCAAACGGTTCATGTGAGGCTATGGATACTACCTTTGATATTGCAATGAGCAGTGTTGGTGGTAGTGCACAGATGCAAGGAGATGTATCATTCGTATCCCAATATGATGCAAGCTTTACAATAGACAGAAAGTTTCTTGTTAGCAGCAGTCTAAGCATCTCTTTCGGTGGGGAACGCGTGAGTTTTTCTAATTTTCTCTCTGAGAGCAGCTGGGATAATAATACCGGTGCTTTTAGTGATGCGACTGATTTTACCGTGGATGTGAATGTGACTGGTTTTGTGGGGCGGCTTGTTGTTAATAATACCGTGCCAATGACGGGAAATCGTTTGTCCGGTCCTTATCCGACAGCGGGAAGCAGCACGATTACGGGAGCCGGTGGTACAACGGTTGTTCTGGATGCCAATACAGGGGATCTGAATACCGTTCAGGTGACCACCAATGGCGGCGCTCCTCAGCTGTTTACTTGGTTTGAGTTAGAGCAGCAGTCACCGATTCCCAGTTTCTTCTGATTTTTAGACGGCCACAAAAAAGCCCCAGTTTGAATTATTCAAACTGGGGCTTTTTTTATGCAGCTGAATTTTATTATTTAGCAGCAGGAGTCTGAGGTGCTACTGGAGCTGCGGCAGGTGCAACAGGAGCGTAACCGTAATAAGGGGCGTTGTAGCCATAACCATTACCGTTCATGTTGTTGTTGCCTTTGAACGAGGTTTTCATGTTGAAACCAAAAGAACCGTTACCGAACATGTTGTTGAACATATTATTGTTGTTGTAACCGTTGTTATAGCCATTATTGCCGTTGCCGTTGCCGTTGCCGTTAAAGTTCATGCTGAAGCTCATGTCACCAAACATATCACCGAAGCCGTTGCCAAAACCGTTGCTGTTATTGTTGTTGTCAAAAGGACCCCACCACGCTTGAGAAGCGGCAGAAACGGTCAGCAGAGCAACAGCAGTGATCATCTTCAAAGTTTTCATCGGCTCAATCTCCAAAAAGTTATATAAAATGAGTTGGTTTAGCAGTCTCTGCCTAAACGATAAAATGAAGTATATTAGTCAAAACTAATATTAGCAAGTACTATTTTATGTTGCTGGGGCTTGCCTGTAATTGAGGTCTGCCTGTAGGGTGTTTGTTTTTTGTTGAAGGGGAGTTGAAATGGCGAAAATAGAGGCGGCAGATTTGGCGCGTTTGCGGGAAGACATCGTCTTTGATGCTGAGTTGTGTGGTAAATCGTTGCGTTTTCACTCCACTTGGGGGTTGTTTTCTCCCAAAGCAGTGGATGAAGGCACACGCTTGTTGTTGGATCACATGGAGGTTGCCATTGATGATGACTGTTTGGATGTGGGGTGTGGGTATGGGCCATTGGGTTTGACCATGGCCGCTCTGGCTCCAGAAGGCCAAACATTGTTGGTGGATAAAGATTTTGTTGCCGTTGACTACAGCGCCAAAAATGCCAAAGTGAACGGTTTGGATAATGTGGGCATCTGTTTGAGTAACGGTTTTAGTCACGTTGGTGAGCGTAAGTTCGACATTATTGTCTCCAATTTACCGGCAAAAACGGGCAAAGAGCTGTTTTATCTCTATTTTTATGATGCTTTGGCGCGCCTGAAACCAGGCGGAAAACTGTATGTGGTGACCATTACCGGCTTGCGTAAATTTGTTGCCCGCGCGTTTGATGAGGTGTTTGGCAATTACAAAAAGGTCAAGCAGGGTAAAACCTATACCATTGGTCTGGCAATTAAAAAGAGCTGAGTTTCTTAATTTTAGGTAAATAATGAATTATTGGTGGACGTGTTTTCTGTTTGGCAAGACGGCTCTGAGTTATGTGCAGCGCTTTGTTACTACCCCTGAAAAGCGTCGGTTATCAGGTTGGTTGACGTGGTTTGTTGTTTTAAATGGCGTGATCTTGAGCTTAATGGCCAGTGGTTTTGTAGCTTATATGCCTGCTCTTGAGGGAGGTTTGACGCAGGTTTATCTGCCCTTGGCGTTGCTGGGGCATTTTTCTCTCTTGGTCTATCTCTTGGCTTTGCCGCTGTTTCTACTGCTGCTGTTCTGGCCCAGTCGCGGGCTGTTGCTGATACTGTCTGTTGCGGCGGCCTCGGTTGGGGTGATTTTGCTCAAGATTGATCTCTTGGTGTACGCACAGTATCGCTTTCATATCAGTGGTTTTGTGGTGGATTTGGCGCTGAATTCCGGTGATGAGGTGTTTAATTTCTCTGCGGATACGTGGTGGCAGATGCAGTGGATGGTGGCCGTCGTGTTGCTGCTGGAATCTCTGTTGGCGTGGGCTATTTGGCGTTATCGTGCCCGTTTTTGTTGTGCGGGCAAGGTTACTTTGTCCCTGCTTGGGGTGATTGTTGTCAGCCATGCCATCCATGCTTGGGCCGATGCCGCGTATGATCAGCGCATCACCCGTTTGACGCGCCACATTCCGGCTTATCATCCGGCCACGGCGCTCGATTTTTTTGAGCGTTACGGTTGGGTGGATATGAGAGAAAATCGTGCCGCCCGTCGCTTGCGTGTGGAGGATAAATCAACGGATCTTAATTACCCTTTGGTACCGCTGCGTTGCGCTCAGCGAGATGAAAAGGCTCTGAATGTGCTTTTGATTGTCGCAGACACGGTGCGTGCCGATGTGCTGAATCACGCGGTTATGCCTCATTTGCACTCGTTTTCAGAGGGTGCGCAGACGGTTAACTTTAAGCAGCATTTCAGTGGGGGTAACAGTACCCAAGCCGGTATCTTCAGTCTTTTCTACGGTCTACCAGCCACCTACTGGAATGATATGTATGGCAATCAGGTGGGGCCGGTGTTGATGAGTCAGTTGCTTAAAGAGGAGTATCGTTTCTCTATACTCTCTAGCTCCAAGTTAACCAGCCCGGCTTTTGATCGCACGGTGTTCAGTGAGTTTCCAAACTTACGCCTCTTTTACGAAGGCAATGAGCCTTGGTTGCGTGATGAAGCGGTACTTGATGAGTGGTTCTCTTTTCTGGATAACTGTCAGGATGAGACGCCTTTTTTTGGTTTTTTGTTTCTCGATTCTGTACACGGGTACAGCTTTCCCGATACCGATCCAGCGCCGTTTGAGCCGATGTGGGAGGAGGTCAACCATCTGGAATTGAACGATGAGTTTGACCCTGAACCGTACTTCAATCGTTATAAAGTGGCGGCTCATTATCTGGACTCGCTGCTGGGAGAGGTGTTGGATGACCTGAAGCAGCGTGGTTTATTGGAGAATACGGTGGTGGTGATCACCAGCGATCACGGTGAAGAGTTTAATGATAACGGCGCAGGTTATTGGGGACACGGCAGTAATTTTACCTCCGCTCAAACTCAGGTGCCGTTGCTGATTCATTGGCCGAAGCGGCAAGGCCGAGAGGTTGAGTATCGAACCTCTCATCTTGATCTGGTGCCGACGCTGATGCAGGAGTTGCTGCATTGCGATAACCCCATTCGGGATTACAGCAGCGGCCATTCGTTGTTTGATAACCGCCCTCGTCCTTGGATGGTGATCGGCAGTTATTTTAATTACGGCATCGTAGAGCCCGATCGAGTGACGGTTACCTATCCTACGGGGCATTATGAAATCGTTGATTTGCACAACCGCACGATTAAGAACGCCGTCCAACGACCGCAGGTGGTGATGCCCGCTTTGCAAGAGATGAGTCGTTTTTACCGGTGAGTATGGTATTAGGTTACGGGGGGGCTTAAAAACTGGAGGGTTAGAGGCTATTTTTTATTAAATTCACCTAAATAGGGTCTAATCTGTTTTATTTAGTAACAATTGCCTATAAACTGATCAGTCGGCGGCTGTGGTTTAGGGGTGAGCGGTATGCGGTATGTTTTGATATTGATGCTTGTTTTTACTGGCTCATTTCAGCCTACATTGGCTTCTGAGCCAAATTTACAGTTGCAACGTCAGCAATTTTTACACGCTCGGCTGTTTTTACAGCAGGGAAATGAGGTTGCTTTTCAAGACCTTAAAAAGCAGTTACAGAGTTACCCTTTAGCCAAATTCCTTCAGTTTGAGTGGTTACAACGACAAATTGAGCAAGGATCTGTTCAAAGCCGTCAAATTCAACACTTTTTTAAACGTTATCCCAAAACGGCTCTGAGTCGTCGATTACGCCAGAGTTGGTTGATGGATCTGGCGGCAAGGTCGCAGTGGCAGACTTTTCTGCGGGTGGCGAAGGGTCATCGAAAAGAGTTGGATGGAGATTTGGCCTGCGCTCGTTTGCAGGCATTGCACGATTTAGGACATCTGCGGGGCGTGGTGGGAGAGGCGCGAAAGCTGTGGGTGAGCGCCAAACGGCATCAAGGCCGTTGTGCGTCTGTTTTTGCACAACTGGAGCAACAGCGGCCACCGGCATCGCCTCTGGTCTGGCAGCGTATTTCGGTGGCGATGCGACGCTCTAAACCGGCTTTGGCAGCATCGCTGCGCCATTTTCTTAAGCCCAGTGCGCGTCTGTGGTTGGATGTGTGGATTGCGGTACACCATCAACCAAAGTTGATTTTCAGTAACCGTCGCTTGCAAAGAGACACCCTGCTGTCGCGGAAAATTGTCTTGCACGGTGTGAAGCAGTTGGCGCGTCAAAATTTGGTTGAGATGCATAAAAAATGGCCTGCGGTGAAAAATCGTTATAAATTTCGTTCTGATCAGGTGAATCGCATGGCGCGTTATTTGGCCATGCGTGCGGCTTATTTAGGGATGCCAGAGGCACATGGATTTCTTAAGGCTCTGAAGCGTAAGCAGCATAATGGGCAGACTCGCAGTTGGTTGGTGAGAGCAGCGTTACGGCAACAAAATTGGCCGGAAGTGTTATCTGCAATTGGGCGTTTGTCAAAAGCAGAGCGCGGCGAAAAAGAGTGGCGTTACTGGCAGGCGCGCGCTTTGGAAGCAACAGGGAAGAAAAAAGTCGCAGAGAAGATCTATCGACGCTTGGCGCGGCGTGCCCATTATTACGGCTTTATGGCCGCCGACCGCCTGCAGGGTAAGTATCGTTTTTATCATAAGGCGATTGTGGCGCGGAAAAAGGTGCAGCAGGCGCTGTTGTTGCGTGAAGATATGCGCCGAGTGCAGGAGTATCGGGCGGTGAATTTATGGCCAGAGGCGCGTCATGAGTGGAATGTGGCGCTGAAAAAACTCAATCGTGAGCAGTTAAAAGCGGCGGCACTGTTGGCGGATCGTTGGCAGTGGCATGATCGCGCTCTGTTTGCGGCGGCTCAGGGCAAGCTGTTTAATGATTTGGAGCTGCGTTATCCGATGCCCTATAAAACAGCGGTGTTTGCCGCTGCGGCGAATGAAACGTTACCACCCTCTTTGGTGTATGGCGTCATTCGTCAAGAGAGTGCCTATATGCCAAGGGTGAAATCCCATGTGGGGGCGGTGGGCTTGATGCAGTTGATGCCGGCTACGGCACAGACGGTGGCGACCGCTTTAGGTTCGGCCTCTTTTAAGGTAGTGGATCTGAAAACGGTGGCGACCAATTTGAAATTCGGTACCCACTATTATCGGCAAGTACTGGATCAGTTTGCCGGTAATCAAGCGATGGCCAGTGCGGCTTATAATGCGGGTCCGCATCGAGTGGAGCGTTGGTTGCCTGGCCAGCGTGCGATGCCTGCGGATGTTTGGGTCGATACGATCCCCTTTACGGAAACGCGGGGATATGTGAAGTCGGTGTTGGGCAACGCCACCATTTTTGAGTGGCGCATGAAGGGCGAGACGATGCGTATTTCAGAACGCATGAAGCAGGTGCCCAGTCGCAGCGCCTTGTCGCTCTGATTTTATTTAGAGCCACCGTGACAAGGGGGAGAGTCGGTGACTTGACCGGCTTTTTTCTGCCATTCGGTTGCAGTCAAGGTGTGCAGTGCTAAGGCGTGAATGCCGCCATCCAATTCGCTGGCCAGTACTTTGTTGATTAGACGGTGGCGTGCGATGAGCATTTTTCCCTCAAATTGCGCACTGACGATGGTTACCTTGAAGTGCGATTCAGAGTTGGCAGGCACATTGTGCATGTGGCTTTCATTGACCACTTCCAAGTGTGTGGGGTGCAGCTCTGCTTGCAGTTTTTCGGTGATGCGGGTTTGCATTTGCATAAGGATTTTCCAAACAGGTTGATTAAGAGTCGGTGTCAGCCAGGCGTTGGCACATGCTGCGGCGGTCGTTGCTTTCAACGGCATCGGCGACGGTTTGTACTAACGATTGCAGCTCTTCTAAAGAGATGACTTGATGCAGGCGGGTGACTAAGTCGGGTTGCAGGGTTACCACACCGACCGCTCCGTTGGCATCGGTGTACTGCACCGCGACTAAATTAACATCTTCAGTCTCTTCATTGGCGGTGATCTTGGCTTGTTCGTCAAACAGTTGGTCGTATAATTCATCCAACTGATCACACAGAGCTTCATCCAGATCTTCATCCAACTGAATGGTGATGGTCTCTTCGTCCTGTTGGCGCTGATAAGGCTGTTGATGTGTTTTTAGCGTTGCTTCAAAACGCTGGCATAGGGCTTCGTTGAAAAATAAGTAGTCCAACATGGGGTTGATCCGTGGTCGATGGCTGAGGGGTGCAGAATAACATTGTGTCACTGGGGAAGGAATTCAACTGAAAAAGGCGCTCATAAAGAGCGCCTTTTTTGTGTTGGATAACGCCAGCTTGCTACAGGCGACCGTCCACACTTTCACGGGGCAGTAGGCCTTTAACATCGTACAAAATGTTGTTATCCGTGCCGAGAGCGCGAATTTTTTCTACCCCCATTTGCATAAATTGGTGGTGGCCAACGGCCAAGACGATGGCGTCGTATTTGCCCAGCTCAGGTTCTTGAATGGGTTTGATGTTGTATTCGTGTTCCGCTTCGTCGCTGCTGACCCACGGATCGTAGACATCCACATGGGCGTGATAGCTTTCAAATTCGGCGATGATGTCCACCACGCGGGTGTTGCGCAGATCGGGGCAGTTTTCTTTAAAGGTTAAACCCATCACCAAAATATGAGCATCCACCACATGCACACGGCGGCGAGTGAGCTG
Source organism: Gammaproteobacteria bacterium (assembly GCA_030949385.1). NCBI lineage: Bacteria > Pseudomonadati > Pseudomonadota > Gammaproteobacteria > Gammaproteobacteria bacterium. The sequence goes on from JAUZSP010000002.1 coordinate 100,879, forward strand.
CTTGACTACTTGCTCGGCCACATAAGCCCCCATGCTGTCGTTGATGTGGCGACCGGCGAGAATCACCTGTGGGTGGTAGCCAATCTCTTGGGCTTTGTGAGTCAGATAGTAAGGGTCTACGCTGATGCAGTGACCGCCCACCAAGCCTGGTTTGAAGGGCAAGAAGTTCCATTTGGTACCCGCTGCTTCAAGCACTTCTAAGGTGTCGATGCCGAGTTTGTTGAAGATCAGTGCCAATTCATTGACCAAGGCAATATTGACATCCCGTTGGGTGTTTTCGATCACTTTGGCCGCTTCTGCAACCCGAATGCTGCTGGCTTTGTAGGTACCGGCAATGATAATGCTGCGATACAACTCATCAACAAAATCGGCGATTTCAGGGGTGGAGCCGGCGGTCACTTTGAGGATGTTGATGACTCGGTGTTCTTTGTCACCTGGGTTGATGCGTTCAGGGCTGTAACCAATATAAAAGCCTTGGTTGTAGGTCAGCCCAGACTCTTTTTCCAGAATGGGTACGCAGACCTCTTCGGTGGCACCTGGATAGACGGTGGATTCATAAATGACCACGTCGTCTTGTTGGATCACTTGGCCGAGCAGGTGGCTGGCTCCTTCCAGTGGCGACAGGTCGGGCTGTTTGTGGGCATTGATTGGGGTCGGCACGGTGACGATGTAGATATTGCAGTTGCGCAGATCGTCGATGTTGTCTGAATAGCTGAGCTTATCCGCTTCCTGCATCCGCTCAGGTTCCACTTCTAAAGTGCTGTCCTTGCCTGACTTTAGTTCAGAAATGCGGGCGGCATTGATATCAAAACCGACCGTGGTGATTTTTTTGCCAAACTCGACGGCCAGTGGTAGGCCGACGTAGCCAAGGCCAATAATGCCAATTTTGGAATTTTTGATATCCAACATGTGCGGACTCCTGTCGCGTATTTTTAGGTTATGGTGGTCGCATAAAAGCAGGTTGTTATCCTACTCAGAACTGGGTAAAAATATCCCACTAAAGCGTGGTTTTTCAAAATCTTGTCAAATCTTGTTGCTAGTTATGCCAATAGGCTTGTTATATGCTGATTGTGAATTAACGTTCACTGTGATCGCAACTCGCAGAGTCATTATTATGACTGGCGGTGGAAAAACGATGAGCGTAGGTCTTCTTCGGCAGGTTTCTATTGTAACTAAAGTTCTAGGAATTTATAGTTTTGCTGGGGATGAAAAAATTGTGAAAAGTGTCTGTTTGATATGGATTGTCTGAAAAGGAGAGTATTGCGTGTCCACCATTCGTGTGTTTAAGCACTATGTTCGTGTTCCATTTTTATTGTTAGCGGGGGTTGAGGCGCTGATTTTTATGGCCTCGGTTTATGCCGCCGCTCATTTGCGGTTTTTAGGTGATATTGGTGAAATTCAGGAGAGTATAGGAACTTTATTTCCTCGCGCGGTTATTTTTATGATGGTGATGATGGTCAGTATGATCGCCATGGGCTTGTATCAGGCGCGTTTGAGAGAGGGTTTACCTGGTATTTTACTGCGCACCTCGGTGAGTTTTTTGGTCGGTGGCAGTATTTTGTCGCTGCTGTTCTATTTGATTCCAGGTCTCTACATTGGCCGTGGTGCCTTGGCGCTGGCGGGGGTGATCTCTTTCTTTGTGGTGGGGACGTTGCGACCGATTTTCTTTCACAGTGTTGATGAGCGTCTGCTGAAGCGCAAAGTGTTGATTTTGGGGGCGGGTGAGCGTGCCTCAATCATTGATGCGCGGATGCGTCGCCGTTCGGATCGGCGCGGGTTTGATTTGCTCGGTTACGCTCATATTGACGGTCAGCCCGACTTGGTTAATGAGAAAGAAATTGTACATTTTAAGCAACCGCTGCTTGATTATGCTATTGCCAATAAGCTGGATGAAATTGTGGTGGCGGTGGATGATCGACGGAAGGCGTTCCCCTTGGACGAGTTGTTGGACTGCAAAATGGCGGGGGTGGATGTGGTTGATCTGTTGACCTTTTTTGAGCGTGAGGCAGGCAAGGTGCAGCTGAATATTTTGCACCCCAGTTGGTTGCTTTTCTCCGATGGTTTTCAACAAAATGTGGTTCGAGATACGACCAAACGGCTGTTTGATCTCAGTGCGAGTTTTGCTTTGTTGATGGCAACTTGGCCGGTGATGCTCTTGACCGCTTTGTTAATCAAAATCGAAGACGGCTGGAGTATGCCGGTCTTTTATCGTCAGGTTCGGGTTGGTCTGAATGGCAAAAATTTCGATGTATTGAAGTTTCGTAGCATGATCGTTGATGCAGAGAAGAGCGGTGCTCAATGGGCAACCAAGAATGATTCGAGGGTGACGCGGGTGGGTGGCATTATTCGTAAACTGAGAATTGATGAGTTGCCGCAAATTTTGAATGTCTGGAACGGCAGTATGAGTTTTGTTGGTCCGCGTCCAGAACGGCCTGAATTTGTTGAGCAACTGGCGGAGGTGATCCCCTATTACCAAGAACGTCATCGGGTCAAACCGGGCATTACCGGTTGGGCGCAGCTCAGTTATCCTTACGGAGCAACGGAAAAAGATTCTTTAGAGAAGCAGCAATTTGATCTCTATTATGTGAAAAATCACAGCCTCTTTTTTGATGTGTTGATTTTGATGCAGACCGTTGAAGTGGTGCTGTTTGGTAAAGGTGCACGCTAGTTAAGAGCAGTTTGAGTTTACCTTGTTGGTTCAGCGGCTGATTTTAAAGGTCTCTGCTGGATTGGCACCTTGAGTTTTTAAGGGTGTATCGGCGTTCTCTTCCCAGCCAACCACAACCCCATTTTCAAATAAAATTTGTGAGCTGCCATAGAGCCAAACAGAGCCTACGGTGCGTGTGGGTGTGCCTTGAATTTCATACACATCACTGACACTGGATCCGTAATCAATCAAGCGTGTCTGTTTTTGCTGTGTCTGTACACTGCCGTTGGTTTCTGGGGCTGGTGTTGACGTTTCAGTGGGGATGGCAGGCCACCAGAGGCCGTAGGCAATCATCAATAGCGCTGTGCTCATCAAGATGCGGCGATTGAGTGGCCTTGCCAGCCACTGTTTTGCCTGTTTTTGAATACTTGTGTTGGTTGTTGATTTTGGCGTGGCTCTGGAGCGGGATTTTGTATGATTTCTGCTTCGTGTTTGGCGTGGCTGGATATTGGGCAGCCGACCGTGACGGCGATGGTAAGCGGATAAGGTATGAAAGGCGTGGTTAACGTCTTTGAATTTTTCCTCTGCCTGAGCGCGGATGTTATCGATGTCAGGCAGTCGGTCGGGATGCCAGATACGTGCTTTGTGGCGGTAGGCTTTGCGTACCTGCTGCCAGTCGCTGCTGGGTTCAATGCCTAAGATTTTGAAATAACGCGAAAATTTTTCGTCGTGACGCATAATATTAGTGTGCTGTGGCGAGTGATTCCATGACTCTATTGTGGCATGTTTTTTTTGATTTCGGCAAATGGCTTTCGATATGAAGTTATAAAAGTAGACTGTTTTACTCGGGTATCGCATTTAAGGCTGGGGATGGTGTAAACTAGCGCCCAATTTGAACCCTGCGTCACACTGGGTGAGGCATTTAATTTTTAGAAGGTTGAGTAACATGGCTGAGATTTCACGTCTGCAGGTGGAAACCGCACTGAAAGAATTTATTGATCCTAATCTGGACAGTGATCTGGTCACTGCGAAGGCAGTTAAAGAGATTCAAATTGAGGCAGGTAAAGTAAGTGTGAGCGTTGTTTTGGGTTACCCCGCTGCGACCTACAAAGATGAACTGTCTCGTTTATTGACAGAAAAAGTGGAAGCGATTGATGGTGTTAGTGAAGTCAGTATTGATCTGACTTGGAAAATTGTTGCGCACACCGTTCAGCACGGCGTGAAGCGTTTGAAGAATGTGAAAAACATCATCGCCATCGCTTCAGGTAAAGGTGGTGTAGGTAAATCCACCACCGCAGTTAACTTGGCATTGGCCTTGGCACAAGAAGGCGCGACGGTTGGGATTTTGGATGCGGACATTTACGGCCCAAGTCAGCCACGCATGTTGGGTATTTCCGGTCAACCGGAATCCAAAGACGGTCAAAGCTTGGAGCCGATGGAAAACCACGGCGTACAGGCGATGTCGATTGGCTTCTTGATCGACGAAGAAACTCCGATGATCTGGCGTGGCCCGATGGTCACCCAAGCGTTGGAGCAACTGCTCAACGACACTCAATGGAAAGATCTGGATTACATGATCATCGATTTGCCACCAGGTACGGGTGATACGCAATTGACTTTGGCACAAAAAATCCCTGTTTCGGGTGCGGTGATTGTGACTACTCCACAAGACATTGCGCTGTTGGATGCGCGTAAAGGTCTGAAAATGTTTGAAAAAGTGGAAGTGCCTATTTTGGGCATCGTAGAGAATATGAGCACTCATATTTGCACGAGTTGTGGCCATGAAGAACATATTTTTGGTGAGGGTGGTGGTCAACGCATGTCCGATGAGAGCGACGTTGAATTTTTGGGCGCTCTGCCTTTGACCATGACGATTCGTCAACAGGCCGATGAAGGCAACCCTACTGTGGTGGCCGAGCCTGAAAGCCGCATTGCAGAAATTTACCGTGAAATCGCACGTCGCATGGCGGGTAAGCTTTCCAGTAAAGCGAAAGATTTCAGTGCTAAATTCCCCAGCATTGTGATTCAAAACAACTAAGAGTGCTGTTTTGCCACGGACGTTAATTTAACATTGTGGCATATTCGGTTAAGGCGCGTATTCTACGATACGCGCTTTTTTTATGGCTGGAGATAAGAATATGAGTATTAAATCGGATCGTTGGATTCGGCAAATGGCCACCACCAAGGCGATGATAGAACCTTTTGAGGCCGGACAGGTGCGCAGCACTGAGAAAGGAAATGTGATCTCTTGGGGGACATCAAGTTACGGTTACGATGTGCGCTGTGCTAATGAGTTTAAGGTTTTTACCAATATTAATTCGGCCATTGTGGATCCGAAAAACTTTGATCCCAGCAGTTTTGTCGATGTGACCGCCGATGTCTGCATCATTCCACCAAACTCTTTTGCTTTGGCGCGCACGGTGGAGTATTTTCGCATTCCACGTCAGGTGTTGACGATTTGTTTGGGTAAATCCACCTATGCACGTTGTGGCATCATTGTTAATGTCACTCCGTTGGAGCCGGAATGGGAGGGGCATGTGACCTTGGAGTTTTCCAATACCACCACCTTGCCTGCGAAAATTTACGCCAACGAAGGGGTGGCGCAGATGCTCTTTTTTGAGTCCGATGAAGAGTGTGAAACGTCTTACAAAGATCGAGGCGGCAAGTATCAGGGGCAGATGGGTGTGACCTTGCCTAAAACCTAATCTTTGAGGCTGATTTGTGGCCAGCCCTGTTGTTGTGCGTAGGCCGTTAAGGTTTCATCTGCATCCACAACCACGGGGTAATCCACTTGTTTCAGTAGGGGCAGGTCGTTGTGGGAATCGCTGTAAAAATAACTGCCTTCTAGGCTGTGTGGGTTTGTTTTTAGCCACGCCTGTAGGCGGTGAATTTTACCTTCTTGAAAGCAGGGTATGCCTTCGACTTCGCCAGTGTATTGGCCGTTTTGTATTTCAGGGTCGGTGGCCAGCAAGGCATCAACACCTAAGTGCTGCGCGATGGGGGCGGTCACAAAACGATTGGTGGCAGTAATAATCAATAAATAGTCGCCTTTTTCTCGGTGCTGTTGCAGCAGATCCCTGCTTTTGCTCGTAATCAACGGTTCGATCTTCTCTTGCATAAACTGTCTGTGCCATTGTTGTAACGTTTCTAAGCTGTTTTTAGCTAAAGGTTGCAGGGCAAAACGTAAAAATTCATTGATATTTAGGCTGCCATCGTGGTAAGCGTCGTAAAAACGTTGGTTTTCTCGCTCATAATGTTCTGCATCAACCACTCCTTGTTCTACTAAAAAGCAACCCCAGAGGTAATCGCTATCCCCACTTAATAGGGTGTTGTCTAGATCGAAAATAGCAAGACTCATTATAACCTCTTGATAGTTATGTCTAAAAATTTTTGTTGTTTGCTAAATAAATAAGAAATTAATTCTTTTTAACCCTGATTATTGTAGCATTTTCACAATGAGATTTGCTGCTAGAGAGGGTTTGTGGAAGAATTAAGCAAAAGCAGGGTTATTAATGGGGATCAGCGGTGATTGATCGAGAAGGTTATCGGCCAAATGTTGGCATTATTTTAACGAATGAGCAGGGGCGGCTCTTCTGGGCCAGACGTGTGGGTCAGAACTCTTGGCAGTTCCCCCAAGGTGGGATTAATGAACGAGAGAGTACCGAAGAGGCGATGTTTCGGGAGTTGAACGAAGAGACCGGTCTGTTGCCGGAGCATGTGGAAATCATTGGTACCACACGCCACTGGTTACGATATGATTTACCTTCTCGTTACATTCGGCGTCACTGTCGTCCGCTCTGCATTGGCCAAAAACAGATTTGGTTTATGTTGAGACTGGTGGGAGATGACGACTGTGTGGATCTTTCGTGTTGTGATAAACCGGAGTTTGATGAGTGGTGCTGGGTTGATTATTGGCATCCCATGAGTCAGGTGATCTTTTTTAAACGACAGGTTTATCATCAGGCTTTGAAAGAGTTGGCGCCGTTGCTCTCTTCTCATGATCCGGCTGATAACCGTGTTTATAAAAAGTGTTTTTGATTCTGAGTTAACTAAAAAGGACTGTTTTGAAGCACAGAAAAAGACCATGTTAGCGGCCTTGCGTCGGATTGTGAAAAAGGTCAGCCATGCGGAAAGCTTGGATGAAGCTTTGCAGCTGATTCTTGATTTTGTCCAAGAAACCTTAAAGGTGGATGCCTGTTCGGTCTATTTGGCAGAGCAGGAGAGCGAACAGCCGCGTTGGGTGTTGAGTGCTGCAGAAGGTTTTAATTGCCACGCGGTGGGTGAGGCCTGTTTGGCTTGGAACGAAGGTTTAATTGGCTTGGTTGCCGAACGAGCTGAGCCGGTTAATTTGCAACATGCAGCTCAGCACCCTCGTTACTGTTATTTGCCTGACATTGGTGAAGAGTCCTTCGAGGCTTTTTTGGCGGTGCCGATCATTCATCGCCGCAAGGTGTTGGGTGTGTTGGTGGTGCAACAGAGAGAAAGTCGCCGTTTTGGCGAAGATACAGTCGCCTTTTTATTGACCTTGGCTGCGCAGCTGGCCATCCATATTTTGCAGGCCATTGTTGGTGATGAGGTGTCTCCCAGCCGAGAGAATAAAAAGCCTTCCTCAGTGATTCATGGCCTCTCTGGTGCGTCAGGGGTAGCAATCGGTGAAGCGGTGGTGCTCTATTCACCAGCAGCACTGGAGCGGGTACCTGATCGAGAAATTGTTGATATTGAGGCGGAGATAACCCGTTTTAGAGCCGCCTGTGAGGCGGTGCAGGCGGAGATCACTGTGCTGGCTGGTTTGATGCAGGACAAGTTGCCCGCTGAAGAGTTGGCGCTGTTTGATGCCTATAAAATGATGTTAAAGAGTGAAGATACGTGGCAGCCGGTTATTGAAGGCATACGCAAGGGCAACTGGGCGCCGGGTGCGCTGCGCGATGCCATCGAGGAGTACAGTCGCCTTTTTGCTGAAATTGAAGATCCCTATCTGCGTGAACGTGCCAGTGATGTGCGTGATTTGGGTAAACGGATTTTGATGCAGTTGCAAGATAAAAAGCAGCAGCCGACGGTGTTTCCGGCCAAGACCATTATTGTCGGTGATGAAATCAGTGCCACCCAGTTGGCAGAGGTGCCTCACGAGTGCCTGAAAGGCATGGTCTCACGCAGCGGTTCGGGTTCATCCCATGTGGCCATTTTAGCCAGAGCTTTAGGGATTCCGACGGTCATGGGGGCGACGGAGATGCCCAGTTCTCGTTTGGAGGGACGCTCGCTGGTGATCGACGGCTATCGAGGCCATGTGTTTATTGATCCCAGTGCCGCAGTACGAAACCAATTTGCTAAATTAGCCAAGGAAGAGCGTGAACTGAGCCATGATTTGGAAGGCTTGATGGCGTTGCCGACGGTGACGCCGGACGGTGTTTCGCTCTCGCTGTTTGCCAATACGGGCTTGCAAGCGGAAATTAACCCACAACTGTTGCAGGTGGCCGATGGCATTGGCCTGTATCGGACCGAAGTGCCGTTTCAGGTGCGCAGCCGTTTTCCCAGTGAAGCGGAGCAGTGCGAGATTTACCGTGCGCCCTTAGAAGCGTTTGCACCACGCCCTGTGGTGTTGAGAACGTTGGACATTGGTGCCGACAAACAGTTACCTTACTTTCCTATTGAAGAAGAGAACCCTGCTTTGGGTTGGCGGGGTATTCGGGTGACCTTGGATCATCCGGAGATCTTTTTGACCCAAATTCGAGCGATGTTAAAAGCCAGTGAAGGGTTGGATAATCTGAGTATTTTGTTGCCGATGATCTCCCGTGTGGAGGAGGTGATGGACAGTACGGCGTTGATTTGGCAGGCGCATCAAGAGCTTTTGGATGAAGGCGTGGAGGCCGTTTATCCGCGCATTGGGGTGATGGTTGAGGTGCCATCAGCAATCTATCAAATTGCCGCTATTGCCAAGCGGGTGGATTTTATTTCGGTGGGCACCAATGATCTGACTCAGTATTTGATGGCAGTGGATCGCAACAACGCCCGAGTGGCGGAGCTGTACGATTCGCTGCACCCAGCAGTACTGAACGCCTTAATGCACCTGAAAACGGATTTAACCCCCTATAATAAACCCTTGGGAATTTGTGGTGAAATTGCCGGTGATCCTTTGGGGGCGTTGCTGTTTTTAGGCATGGGGGTGGACAGCCTGAGTGTCAGTGGCAGCAGTTTGCTGCGTGTGAAGTGGGTGATTCGCAGTTTTACCGTTGAGAAAGCTCAGCAGATTCTTGCTCAGGCGCTGATCTTGGAGAGCAGCACTGAAGTGCGTCTGTTGTTGGAACGCGAACTGGAACAGGCCGGTTTGGGTGGCTTGATTCGCGCGGGTAAACATTAAAAGCTCGGTCGTAGCACGACCAAAAGCACAATGGCAATCAGCAGCAGCATGGGGAATTCGTTAAACCAGCGAAACCAGACGTGGCTGTGAGGATTGCGTTCGTTACGAAAGGCCAGCATCAATTTACCGCACCAAATGTGAAACAGAACCAAGGGTACAACGAGTGCCAGCTTGATGTGCAGCCAAGTCATGCTTTTAAGACTGTCGTAATCGTAATAGCTCAGCAACCAAACACCAAAAACCAGCGTGAGTATCGCCCACGGAGTGATAAACCAAAACAGCTTGCGTTCCATGATTTGTAACCGTTGGCGAGTGGCTTGATCGTCACTCATGGCGTGATGCACGTAGAGGCGAGGTAAGTAAAACAGGCCTGCGTACCACGAAACCAGAAAGATAATATGGAAGGCTTTAACCCAGAGCATGATGGTTTAACTCTACTGATGGACGGTGCGGGCATCATACCGTCTGCTTGAGCTTGTGCAAGCGGCGCTTATTTTGCTGTTAACTGGGAGTCGAACTCTTTATTATTGGCCGGTATTCGATAAACAGCAGTCAATACTTTAAGGAGAGCCGATGCCTTCGGTTGGAATTGTGGGTGGAACCGGTTACACCGGCGTGGAATTATTGCGCTTATTGGTGATTCACCCGAGCGTAGAACTCACTGTGATTACCTCACGCAGCGCGGTTGGGCAGCGGGTGGATGAGATGTTCCCCTCTTTGCGCGGTTTTATTGATCTTACCTTCAGTGAGCCCTCGTTAGAGCTGCTCTCGCGGTGTGATGTGGTCTTTTTTGCGACTCCGAATGGCACGGCCATGCAGATGGTGCCAGAGTTGTTGCAGGCAGGGATAAAAGTGATCGATCTGGCTGCCGATTTTCGTCTTAAAGACCCCGATGTTTGGTTGCAGTGGTACAAGATGGAGCACGCTTGCCCAGAGTTATTGGCAGAGGCCGTGTATGGCTTGCCCGAGTTAAATCGCGAGCAGATTAAAACGGCGCGTTTGCTGGCCAATCCGGGCTGTTATCCAACCGCTGTGCAGTTGGGGTTTTTGCCCCTGTTGCAACAAGGGCTGGTGGAGAGTGAGCGTTTGATTGCAGATGTTAAGTCGGGGGTCAGCGGGGCGGGACGGGGTGCTCAGGTGCCGACGCTGTTGTGTGAATCCTCAGAGAGTTTTAAAGCGTACGGTGTTGCGGGTCATCGTCACTGGCCTGAAGTTCATCAGGGTCTGAGTGCGCTGGTGGGTCATTCGGTAGGTTTGACCTTTGTGCCGCATTTGGTGCCGATGATTCGTGGCATACATGCGACCTTGTACGCTGAGTTGAAGCAGCCTTGTGACGTACAGGCTCTGTTTGAAGAGTATTATGCAGAGGAGCTGTTTGTGGATGTGTTGCCCGCAGGTTCTCATCCAGAAACGCGCAGTGTAAAAGGCAGCAATCATTGTCGCATTGCGGTGCATCAACCTGAAAACAGCCGCCATGTGGTGATTTTATCGGTGATTGATAACTTGGTGAAAGGGGCGGCTGGACAGGCTGTGCAAAACATGAATCTCATGCTTGCTTTGCCAGAATCGACGGGCTTGCGTACACCCGCAATGATGCCTTAGGCCAAAAAAGGATGAAATAATGGATTCAGGAGAGCAATTTTGGCCAGAGAGCGCATAAGCCCACAGCGGCAGTTTACCGTTAAACGGCATCAACCCATTCGATGGTGGATGATACGAGTGGGGTTGTTGGCGCTGTTATTAATTGGTACCGGAGTTGCTTTTGAGTACGGACGTTATCAGGGCGGTTTTGATCTGTTGGCAACGACTCAGCACAGTTCACGTGTCAAAGATGAGTTGGGTTATTTGCAGGCTAAAAATCGTGAGTTAATGGATCAGATCGCAATGATGGAGCGTTCCAGTCAGATTGATCGCTTGGCTTACGAGAGTGGTAAGCAGGGTTTGATTGAGACCGAACAGCGAGGGTTGTTGCTGCAAAAAGAGCTGGCGTTTTATCGTGGTTTGGTTGCGCCATCAAAAAAATCGAACGGTTTGGCGATCAAAGACCTCAGTTTAAGACTCAGTGGCGAGAAAGGTGTGCTTGTTTATAAACTGGTGCTGGTTCAACACAATAAAAATGATCGTTTTGCCATTGGTCGAGTTGAGTTTTCTGTTGCGGGTGAGGTTAAAGGCGAATCGCTGGTATTGACGTCATCGGATCTGTTTGTGGAAACGGCTAAAAAAATCAGATTTAAGTACCACTACTTTCAAGTTTTGGAAGGAAAATTTCGGTTGTCCGCCGGTTTTGCGCCAAAACAGATGACGATTTCTCTGCAGCCGAAAGGAAAACGTTTGAAGGCTGTCTCAGTGACCTATGATTGGTCAGACATTTTACTGGAAGGTGATTAGGTTATGTGGGGTAGGCGTCGAAATAATTTTAAGTCGGCAAAAGTGGATACGTTGTTGGGTCACAGTGCCGAGATTGAGGGTGATATCAGCTTTACCGGTGGTTTGCATCTGGATGGAACGATCAAAGGGAATGTGATTGCTGATGATGATTCCAATTCCATTTTGATTCTCAGCGAGCGAGGCCGTATTGAGGGTGATGTGCGGGTGCCGCAAGTGCTGTTGAATGGCACGGTGGTGGGTGATGTTTACGCTTCGCAGCGAGTGGAGTTGGCGAAACACGCACGGGTCAGTGGCAACGTCTATTACAATTTGCTGGAGATGACAATGGGGGCTGAAATTAACGGCAATTTAGTGCATCGTGACCCGAGTGAGAAACCTCTTTTGGCCGATCAAAGTTTGATTCATGAGGATGTGTCGGAGTTGGAGACAAAATAGACAATAGTTGACTGTTTTTCTGGGTTAATGGTAAGGTCGCTTCATTATTAACAGCGATGCCTGTGGAGATATTGAAATGAGTGATGTGGCAGAAGAGAGTTCACTTTTGGTTTTTAGTGACAGTGCGGCCAGTAAGGTCAAAACCTTGATTGAAGAAGAGGGTAACCCTGATTTGATGTTGCGTGTGTACGTCACTGGTGGTGGCTGTTCTGGTTTTCAGTACGGTTTTAGTTTCGATGAGACCTGTAACGAAGGCGACACCCAAGTTGAAAAAAGTGGTGTGACTTTGCTGGTGGATCCCATGAGTTTTCAATATTTGGTGGGGGCTGAAATTGATTACACCGAAGGTCTGGAAGGGGCGCAGTTTGTGATTCGTAACCCCAATGCCACCACCACCTGTGGTTGTGGGTCGTCTTTCTCAGTCTAAATCCCGTTTATTTGTGTTAAAAAGGCGCGTTTTTTACGCGCCTTTTTTTATTCTGCGTCACTTATGGTTACAATACGGCGCGCAATCAGACTGGCTGAGCTTTGGTGTGACTTTTTGAGTCTGAATTTTGAACAGTACCGTGAGTAGACGGTGTAAGTAGGATATTAATTCATGATTGATGAGTATGTTCCCGGTTTAGAAGGGATTCCCGCGACAAAGTCGTCTATATCGGCTCTGGATGGTGCAAAAGGCATTTTGTCTTACCGTGGTTATCGGATTGAGGATTTGGCAAAGGGAAGTACTTTTGAGGAGGTGAGCTATTTGTTGCTTAAAGGCGAATTGCCAAAAGCCAATGACTTGGCTCTGTTCAGCGATCAACTGCACGAGGGCAGTCGGGTTAAATACAACGTTCGCGAGATCATGAAATTTTTGCCGCCCACCGGTGATCCGATGAAAATGTTGCAGACGGCGGTGGCCAGTTTGGGTATGTTTTACCCTCATGAGCAGCAGAACAGCGAGTTGGCAACCAAAAATAACGACTACATCAACTGTTTGTCATTGGAGATTATTGCTCGCATGTCAACCTTGGTGGCCATGTGGGAGCAGATGCGTCGGGGCGATGATCCTTTTTTACCTCGTGAAGAGCTGAGTTACGCGGCTAATTTTCTTTACATGATGTCGGGCAAAGAGCCGGATCCAGTGGCAGAGAAAATAATGGATACTTCTCTGATTTTACATGCAGAGCACACCATCAATGCCTCGACCTTTGCAGCGTTGGTGGCGGGTTCGACTCTGGCCAACCCCTCTTTAGTGATTTCAGCGGCCATTGGTACCTTGGCCGGACCGCTGCACGGTGGAGCCAATCAGCGCGTGATTGAGATGCTGCAAGAGATCGGTGAGCCGAGCAAGGCGGCTGCTTGGTTGGATAACCGCTTGAAGAACAAACAGGTGGTGTGGGGCATGGGGCATCGTGAGTATTCGGTGAAAGATCCGCGCGCCACCATTTTGCAAGGTTTGATGCAGGAGTTGATTGAGTCTAAAGACGGTGAGGTCAGCCCTCTGTTCGAGACGGCTTTGGCGCTGGAAAAAGCCTGTGAAGCGCGTTTGGCTCCAAAAGGGGTGTTTCCCAATGTCGATTTTTATTCAGGTATTCTTTATCGTGAAATGGGTCTTCCTGGCGATCAATTTACGCCTATTTTTGCTATTTCACGCACGGTTGGTTGGTTGGCGCATTGGCAAGAGCAGGTGCGAGAAAATCGTATCTTCCGTCCCACCCAAATTTATGTGGGCTCTGAGGTGCGTGATTTCAAACCGATGGCTGAACGGTAACGTGCTTCAAGCGGGGTAGATTGCACCTAACATAACCGCCTGTTGTGCGCCGGTTACAGACGGTAGGTTGCCCGTTTTGCCATCTAAAGTGCGTTTTGCTAGCCAAGCAAAGAGAATGGCTTCGACCCAGTCGGGGTCCAGGCCTTCACGAGCGGTGGATTCAACGTTAATTTCAGGCAGTTTTTGTTGCAGTCGCTGGATTAAGTTCGTGTTGTGTACCCCGCCGCCACAGACCAAAACCCGTTCGGTATCGCTGGCATGGGTTTGAATGGCATCAGCAATGGAGTCGGCGCTTAATTGGCAGAGCGTAGCTTGAACCTCTGCTGGAATCAGATCGCTGTCTGTAAGGCGCTGCTTCAACCATTCGGGGTTAAAGTGTTCGCGCCCTGTGCTTTTGGGTAGCGGTTGTTGAAAGTAGCGATCTGCTAATAAGTTTTCTAACAATCCTTGATTGACCTCTCCTTTTGCTCCCCATGCGCCATTGGCATCGTAACGACCATGTTGGTGTTGTGCATACCAATAATCGAGTAAGACGTTGCCAGGGCCGGTATCAAAACCAACAACGGGGATTGTTTTATCTCGGTTTAATACGGTGATGTTGGCCATGCCCCCGATGTTTACAATGACTCGGTTTTCGTTCGGGCTGTGCAGGGTGTGGGCGTGAAAGGCGGGAGCCAGTGGCGCACCTTGTCCGCCTGCCGCCAGATCACGACGACGAAAATCGGCCACGGTGGTGATGTCGGTTTTCTGGCTGAGGGTGTTGGGATCGCCCAGTTGCACCGTAAAAGGCAGAGTTTCATTGGGGCAGTGACGTACCGTTTGACCATGACTGCCAATGGCCTTGATTGATTCGGCAGAGAGTTGAGCTTTGCGCAGCAGTTGTTGGCAAGCGTCTGCGTAAAACTGGCCGAGCTTTAGATCCAGTTGATAAACGTCGTGCAGGGTGTCGTTGTGGCCATGAGCCATGTCGAGCACTTGATCTCTAAGTGCGTCTGGGTAAGGGGTAAAGAGACTGGTGTTGAGCGTGATGGTATCGTTGTCAAAACAGACCAAGGCGGCATCAAGGCCATCGGCGCTGGTGCCGCTCATGAGACCAATGTAGAGCTCTTCCATGATGTTGTTTAATCCTTGAGTGCCAGACGATAACGGCTCAGAGTGTTTAATTGGCTCAGCAGAGGCTGGGCTTTAAGGTCAAAGTCGGCGTGGTACTGTTGAGGTAAGGGTTCTGCATCGGGCAATTTGACCGTCAGAGGGTTTCGATGGGTGCCATTAAGGCGAAATTCGTAGTGCAGATGGTAACCGGTGGCGGTACCGCTCATGCCGACATAACCGATGACCTCTCCTTGGCGAATGCGGCTGCCAGAGCGCAGCTTACGGTTATAAGAAGACATGTGGGCATACAGGGTCGTGTAACGCTGGCCGTGTTGCACGACAACGGTTCGACCGTAACCGCCTTTGCGCCCACGAAAAATGATTTTCCCATCACCAGTAGAGCGAATTGGGGTACCTTTGGCGGCGGCGTAATCCACGCCACGATGAGCACGGACACGCTTTAATACGGGGTGATAGCGCTTGTTGGTGAATCGTGAGCTGATGCGGGAAAATTCGACGGGGCTGCGCAGAAAGGTTTTGCGCAGAGAGCGTTTGTTAGGGCTGTAATAATCGCTGTGAGTGGCGTCTTTTTGATAGAGAACGGCTTGAAAGGCGGTGCCTCGATTGACAAATTCGGCGGCTAAAATTTTACCGTTGCCTATTTTTTCGCCGTTTTTATACAGGGTTTCGTAGACCACACTGAAACGGTCGCCTTCACGCACGTCCAGCACAAAGTCGATGTCCCAGCCAAAAATATTGGCCAGCTCCATAATCGTGGCTTGTGATATGCCCGCCTCTTGTGCTGCCAGAAAGAGCGAATGTGTGATGGTGCCCTGAGCGTACGCCTGACGAACTTCCAGTGGGGTGATAACCCGTTCTGCTTGGTAGTGTCCTTGAGGGGCGCGTTTGATCAGCAGGGTTTCGGAGGCGCTGAGGGGGTAGCTCAGTTGTTGCAGCTGCTGTTTGTCATCAAAGCTGAAGTGCAGTTCGTCACCAGGGAAAACGGTTTTTAGGGGGCTAACCACTGTGCCTAAAGCGAGGATCTTCAACAGCTCTTTGTAAGCTAAGCCTTGTTTTGAAAAGAGCGAGCTGAGCGTATCTCCAATAGCCACGTTGACTTTTTTTACGCTGATTTTTTTTACTGTGGGGGGGGGTATGGATTCATTTTTTCCCAATACGTTGATTGATTTGGGGATATGGAGCGGCAATTGTTGTCGTTTGGCGTGGTGTTTTTGTTGTTTTGTGGCGTTGTTTTTTACGGAAATAGGCGGTGGGGTGGAGGAATTGGCCATGACGATGCCCAACCCAACACAGCAGGAGGTGAGGGTCAGTGCGCGTAAGCGCCAGTGCCGCCGATGTTTGGAGGATAATATTGTATTTTGTTTTTTTGCCACGGTACACCTGCCTTTTTAAGTCACTCTTATAGTCAATAACATAGCGTTTTTGGGGCGGATTGGTCAATCTTTGCGCGGCTTTAGGGTTGAAAAGGTGCCATTTTTTTTATAAACGGGTAATGTAAGCCCCATTTTTGGGCTTGATTAAGAGGAATGAGTGAATGGTTGCGCTGAATGAGGCTTTGGCTCTGATAAAACGTGGGGCAGATGAAGTGTTGTTGGAAAAAGAGTTGATTGAGAAACTGGAGTCGGGTCGGCCACTGAAAATTAAGGCGGGTTTTGATCCAACCGCACCGGATCTGCATCTGGGTCATACGGTTCTGATTAATAAACTGCGCCAGTTTCAAGAGCTGGGGCATGAGGTGATCTTTTTGATTGGGGACTTTACCGGCATGATCGGTGATCCCACCGGTAAAAACATCACTCGTAAACCGTTGACACGCGAACAGGTGCTGGAGAATGCGCGCAGCTACGAAGCGCAAATTTTTAAAATTTTGGATCGTGATAAAACCCGCGTTGAGTTTAATTCGACTTGGATGGGCAAAATGGATGCGG